>CAYSOD010000276.1:0-5723 GCA_964432385.1 uncultured Rubrivivax sp. | reverse complement strand
TGCGCCTGCGTGTGGGGGGCTGCAGAGGCGTGGGTGCGGGTGTTCGTCGATGCGCTGCTCGGGCGCTGGAATGCGCACCTTGCGCAGCATGTCCAGCGCGGCGGCGCGTGCGGCCTTGTGGTCCAGGCCGCGGTGGCGGGTCAACACTTCCGCCAACTGATCGCCCACCGTGAACGCCGGGTTCAGCGAGGTCATGGGCTCCTGGAAGATCATGGCCAGACGGTTCCCCCGCAGATCGGACAGCTCGACGTCGGTCAGCCCCACCAGTTCGCGCCCCTGGAAGCGGATGGAACCCTGGACGTGCGCTGGCGGGCTGGGAAGCAGGCCCATCAGCGACAAGGCCGTGACGCTCTTGCCGCAACCGGACTCGCCCACCACACACAAGGTCTCGCCCGCATGCAGTTCCAGGTCGACGCCATCGACCGCGCGGGCCACGCCACGCGGCGAGTCGAAGCGCACCTGAAGCCTGCGCACCTCCAGCAACGCCTCGGTGGCAGGCACGGCCGGCCCATCGCCCGCCTGAACCGGGCCTGATGCAAGGGCTGCCATCACCGAGCCACGCCAGCCACTGGCGCGGCAGTGCCATTTGGCGGCGAAGGAACGCTTGCCGTGCCAGCTTGTTGAATGGCCGCCTCGATGACGCTGCGGTCCCAGGTACCGCCGGGCGATTGGCGGGTGGCAAAGAAGCGGGCGAAGTGCACGAAGCGTTCGCGGCTGACGGCTTCGAGGCGGGTCAGTTCGGTCAAGGGGTCGGGATGGTCGTCCACCCGCAGGTCCAGCGCCGGGTAGTCCTCGGTGGTGTGGATGCGCAGCGCGGCAGACTGCTTTCCGCGCTTGTCACCGCCCGCAGCCTCACCGGCCTGCAGCGCACCAATCAGACGTTGGGCGAAGGGTTGGTCCAGACTCGCCTCGTAAGCCCGGGCGGTCTCTTCGAGCACCTGCGGCCCCGCCAGCATGTTGCCGGCCACCGAGTACCCGTCGCGCAACAGGTGCCCGCACCATGGCACGCACTCGTCGCCGGTGTGCACCGCCATACCGCCACGACTGTCTTGCAGGTGCAACTGCCGCACCGCACGTCCCGGGTCGCTGGACACCAGCGCCTCCAGCACCTGCTGCGCCGTCAGGCCTTCGCGCAACAAGCGCAGCCCGCGCGGGCCGAAGGTGGGGTTGATCAGTGCCTGCGTGGCCAAAGCGCCCACTCCCCCATCGGCATGCGGGCACAGCGCGCCCACCGCAAAGAAACGGGTGGCCACCGCCACGCCAAAGGCGCCGGTGGCGGCGTCGCGAGCCACCAAAGACCATGTCATGGGGCAGGGTTGTAGACCAAGCGGGCTCGTCCACGGGAGGAGTCGGCTATTTCGGCATCCTGTACAGCAGGCACACCGCGCGCGTCTCCATCGCACGGCCTTCACCCACAGGCCCCATTTTCTCGGCTGTCTTGGCTTTGATGTTGACCTGGTCCGTGTTCAAGGCCAGCACCTGCGCGATGCGCGCGCGCATGGCCGGAATGTGGGGCGCCATCTTGGGCGCCTGCGCCACGATGGTGGCGTCCACGTTGCCGATGGACCAACCCCGCACGCGCACCCGGTGCGCTGCCTCGGCCAGCAGCAGCGCCGAGTCGGCTCCACGGAAGGCGGGGTCGGTATCCGGAAAGTGGCGCCCGATGTCACCCAAGCCCGCCGCGCCGAGCAGGGCGTCGGTGATCGCGTGGAGCAATGCATCCGCATCGGAGTGCCCCAGCAAACCATGGGTGTGCGGGATGGTGACCCCGCCCAACACCAGGGGCCGTTCGGCCACCAGCGCATGCGTGTCCCAGCCCTCGCCCACGCGAAAAGGAGGCCCCGAAGGCCGCATCGGGCTGGGCTCTGCGCCCGCCCCCGCCAGTGAAGGTGGGGACGCGGCAGCTTCTGCGGAGGTCATGGGCGATGTCTCTCTGTCTTCTTGTGCTGAAGTATCGGTTTCAGCTTCGGGTGCCGAGAAGGCGGGCGGCGAGCAAGAAGTCTTCCGGAAACGTCACTTTGAAGTTTTCCAACGACCCGGGCACAAGCCGGGGCTGCAGGCCCAGCACTTCCACGGCGCTGGCCTCGTCGGTGACTGAGGCCTTGGCTTCGACCAGCGCACGGCGCAAGAGGCCGATACGAAACATCTGAGGCGTCTGCGCCGCCCACTTGCCACTGCGGGGCACCGTGCTCTGTACCCTGCCCTCGTGCTCGGCTTTGAGGGTGTCAGCCAGCGGCAGCGCCAACAGCCCACCCACCTCGTCAGCCTGGCATGTATCGATCAGTCGGTTCACGGCCTCTGGCCGCAGCAGGCAGCGAGCGGCGTCGTGCACCAGCACCCAGTCGTCCTCACGAGCGCCCTGCCCCAACAAGGCCTCGAGCCCCGCGGCAACCGACTGCGCGCGGGTCTCACCCCCGCAGTGCGCCACCCAGCCACCCGTGTCCTCGAAATCAGGCACCAGCGCGCGAAACATCTCGTCCACGGGCGACAGCACCACCAAAGTGGCGGTCAAGCGGTGCACCTGAGCCAACGCTTCAAGGGTATGCGCCACCAGCGGCCTGCCCGCCAATTCGACGTACTGCTTGGGCCGGTCGGCGCCTGACCGCGCACCCACGCCAGCACAAGGCACCAGTGCAAAGAACCGCGGAGTTGGTGATGAGCCGAAGGCTGGCGGGCCAGCCTCTAAGGCAGCGGGAGGGGGCATTTCGAGGATTTTAGAGACGGCCGCTCAGCACACCTCGCTCCCTACAATCTGGCCATCGCCCGCCCCCGCAGCCTGCTGTCGGGGCGGGCCTGTCGTTTTTCGCACCATGCAACTCCCTTCCATCGCCCCCGGCAAGCGCTTCACCCTCCCCCGTCCGACAGGGTCTGCCGACGCCCTGTTGATCGGCCGCCTGGCCCAGGCCCGCGCGGCCGAGAAACGACTGGTTGCCGTGGTGACGGCCGATCCGGGCGATGCGCAGCGCCTGGCCGATGAGCTGCCCTTCTTTGCGCCAGGCCTGCGGGTGGCTGTCTTTCCGGACTGGGAAACCCTGCCTTGGGACACCTTCAGCCCGCACCAGGACCTGATCTCCGAGCGCCTGGCCACGCTATGGAGGGTGCTGCAGCGCGAACTGGACGTGGTACTGCTGCCCGCCACCACGGCGCTGACCCGGCTGGCCCCGCCCTCCTTCCTGGCCGCGACCACTTTCCATTTCAAGCAGAAGTCGAGGCTGGACGAGGCCGGGCTCAAGTCGCAGTTGACCCTGGCCGGCTACCAGCACGTCACCCAGGTGGTGTCACCTGGCGAGTACGCGGTGCGCGGCGGCTTGATCGACCTCTTTCCGATGGGCTCGCTGGTGCCTTACCGGGTGGACCTGTTCGGTGACGAGGTGGATTCGATCCGCACCTTCGACCCCGACTCCCAGCGCAGCCTGTACCCCGTACCGGAAGTGCGCTTGCTGCCGGGCCGCGAATTCCCCATGGACGAGGCGGCGCGCACGGCCTTTCGCGCCCGCTGGCGCGAACGCATCGAGGGCGACCCGACCAAGGCCCGCGTCTACAAGGACGTGGGCCAGGGCATTGCCACCGCCGGCATCGAGTACTACCTGCCGCTGTTCTTTGATGAGACGGCCACCTTCTTCTCATATCTCCGCCAGGAGGCTGCATTGGTGCTGCACGGGGAGGTGGATGCGGCACTGGAACGTTACTGGTCTGACACGCGCGATCGTCACCGCTTCCTGCAGCACGACCCGGAACGCCCCATCCTGCCCCCCGAGGCGCTTTTCTTGCGGCCGGAGGACTTCTTCACGTTGACGCAGCCACACGCCACGCTGTCCCTGCGTGGGAACGAGCCCGTGGAGTGGGCGCGGCCCTTACCGGACGTGAGTGTGGACCGCGGCGCCACCGAGCCGCTGCATGTGCTCGAAGCTCACCTACGCCAGACCTCCGCCCGCGTGCTGCTGGTGGCCGAGAGTGACGGCCGGCGCGAGAGTCTGTTGGAGATGCTGCGTGACCACCGCATCGATGTACCCAGCGTCGACTCGCTGCAGGAGTTCATCGACGGTGACGAGCGCGTGGCCATTGCCGCGTCTCCCCTGGCCGCGGGTTTCCACTGGCTGGATCGCGCCTCGCCAGATGACGCTGCGCCCACGCTCAGCCTGCAGTTCATCACCGAGACCGAGCTGTTTGCCACCACGCCGCAAGCCCGGCGCCGGCGCAAGCAGGAGCAGACGAGCAGCGTCGATGCGCTGATCAAGGATCTGTCCGAACTGAAGGTGGGCGACCCGGTGGTGCACGTGAACCACGGGATTGGCCGCTACAAGGGTCTGGTGCACATTGACACCGGCGAAGGATCGAGCGAATTCCTGCACCTGGAGTACGCAGACAAGGCCACGCTGTACGTGCCGGTGTCACAGCTTCATCTGATCGGCCGCTACACCGGGGTCAGCGCCGACGAAGCGCCGCTGCACCGCCTGGGGTCGGGCCAGTGGGAGAAGGCCCGGCGCAAGGCGGCCGAACAGGTACGCGACATCGCGGCCGAGTTGCTGAACCTGTACGCCCGCCGCGCCGCGCGCGAGGGCTTCGCTCATCGGTTCACGCCCAATGACTACGAGGCGTTTGCTGCAAGCTTCGGCTTCGAGGAGACGGCTGACCAGCGGGCGGCCATCCATGCCGTGATCCAGGACTTGGTCAGCCCCAAGCCGATGGACCGCCTGGTGTGCGGTGATGTGGGCTTTGGCAAGACCGAGGTGGCGCTGCGCGCCGCGTTCGTGGCCGTGCACGGGGGCAAGCAGGTGGCGATCCTGGCGCCCACCACGCTGCTGGCCGAGCAGCATTACCAGACGCTGGTGGACCGCTTCGGCAAGTGGCCCGTCCGGGTGGCCGAGCTGTCGCGCTTTCGCTCACCCAAAGAGGTGAAGGCCGCGCTGGAGGGGTTGGAGGCCGGCACCATCGACATCGTGGTGGGCACGCACAAGCTGCTCAGCCCGGACGTGAAGTTCAAGCGCCTGGGCCTGCTCATCATCGACGAGGAGCACCGCTTTGGCGTGCGCCACAAAGAGGCGATGAAGGCGCTGCGCGCTGAAGTGGACGTGCTGACGCTCACGGCCACGCCCATCCCTCGCACCTTGGGCATGGCGCTTGAAGGCCTGCGCGACCTGAGCGTGATTGCCACCGCGCCACAGCGGCGGCTGGCCATCAAGACCTTCGTCCGCAACGAGGGCAGCGGCGTCATCCGCGAGGCCGTGCTGCGGGAGTTGAAGCGCGGCGGCCAGGTCTATTTCCTCCACAACGAGGTGGAGACCATCCAGAACCGCGCCGAGAAGCTGGCCGAGCTGCTGCCCGAAGCGCGGATCGCGGTGGCGCACGGCCAGATGCCCGAGCGCGAGCTGGAGCGCGTGATGCGCGACTTCGTGGCCCAGCGCCACAACGTGCTGCTGTGCTCGACCATCATCGAGACCGGCATCGACGTGCCGAGCGCCAACACCATCGTCATCAGCCGCGCCGACAAGTTCGGCCTGGCGCAGTTGCACCAGCTGCGCGGCCGCGTCGGCCGCAGCCACCACCAGGCCTATGCCTACCTGATGGTGCCGGACCTGCAGGGCCTGACCAAGCAGGCCACGCAGCGACTGGACGCCATCCAGGCGATGGAAGAACTGGGCTCGGGCTTCTACCTCGCCATGCACGACCTGGAGATTCGCGGCGCCGGCGAGGTGCTGGGCGACAACCAGAGCGGCAACATG
>CAYSOD010000275.1:0-5755 GCA_964432385.1 uncultured Rubrivivax sp. | reverse complement strand
CTTCACGATGCCCACAACGCCGGTCTTGCCCAGCCCGCGGTGGATGGGGATGCCCCACTCCGTCAGCGCCTTGGCGATCACGTCGGCCGTTCGCACTTCCTCGAAGCACAGCTCCGGGTGGGCGTGGATGTCGCGTCGGATGGTGGTGATGGCGGCCGCATCGGCCAGGATGGATTCGATGAGTTGCATGGGGGTCTCCGTGGGTTCGACGTTGTCTGGTGTGTACTGCCGCGGTGGCGAGGCAACATCTGTGGCTGAGATGGTAAGCCGCCGGCTGCAGGCGCGGGCGATGTGGCACATTGTTTGACCATGCAACCGGCCCACCTCTCCGCCATGGACGCCACCGCCCCCACCACCCTGGTCCGCGCGGCCTGCCCACACGACTGCCCGGACACCTGTGCCATGCACGTCACCGTGCAGGCCGGGCGGGTCATCCGCATCCAGGGCGACCCGGACCACCCGCCCACGCACGGCGCGCTGTGCACCAAGGTCAGCCGCTATGCCGAGCGCAGCTACCACGCTGAGCGCGTGCTGCATCCGCTCAAGCGGGTGGGCCCGAAGGCCGGGCCGCCGCGTTTCGAGCGCATCAGCTGGGACGAGGCGCTGGACACCATCTCTGCGCGCCTGAGGGCCATCGCCGAGCGCGGGCCTGGCGCGGCGCAGGCCATCCTGCCCTACAGCTACGCCGGCACCATGGGCCTGATCCAGGGCGAGAGCATGGCCGCGCGCTTCTTTCACCGCCTGGGCGCCTCGCGGCTGGACCGCACCATCTGCGCCAGCGCCGGCGCCGAAGGGCTGATGGCCACCTACGGCGGCAAGCTGGGCATGCACCTGGAGGACTTCGCCCACGCGAAGCTGATCCTCATCTGGGGCAGCAACTCGATCGCCTCCAACCTGCACTTCTGGACCTTCGCCCAGCAGGCCAAGCGCCAGGGCGCCACGCTGGTGTGCATCGACCCACGCCGCACCGAGACGGCCGACAAGTGCCACCAGCACCTGGCGCTGCGACCGGGCAGCGATGGCGCGCTGGCCCTGGCGCTGATGCACGAGCTGATCACGCAGGACCTGCTGGACCATGACTACCTGGCGCAGCACGTGGAAGGCTGGCCGGCGCTGCGCGAGCGCGCGCTGCATTGGGCGCCTGAGCGCGCGGCTTCGGTGTGCGGCCTCGAGGCCGGGCAGATCCGCGAGCTGGCGCGGCTGTACGGCCGTACGCAGCCTGCGGCCATCCGCCTGAACTACGGCATGCAGCGCGCTCACGGTGGTGGCAACGCCGTGCGACTGGTGGCGCTGCTGCCCTGTCTCACGGGTGCGTGGCGTCACCGGGGTGGGGGCATGCTGCTGTCGGCCTCTGGCTGGTTCGGCCCGGCGGTGGATGCCGCCGCCCTGGAGCGGCCCGACCTGATGCCCCAGCCGCTGCCGCGCGTCGTCAACATGAGCACCATCGGTGACGATTTGCTGCGCGAGGCCTCGCCCGCATTCGGCCCGCGCATCGAGGCGGTGGTGGTCTACAACAGCAACCCGGTGGCGGTGGCGCCGCAGTCGCGCCAGGTGGTGGCGGGCTTTGCGCGCGAGGACCTGTTCACCGTGGTGCTGGAGCACTTCATGACCGACACCGCCGACCTGGCGGACATCGTGCTGCCAGCCACCACACAGCTGGAGCACCTGGACGTGCACCGCTCCTACGGCCACACCTACGCCCTGATCAACCACCCGGCCATCGCGCCCGTGGGCGAGGCCCGGCCGAACACGGAGGTTTTCCGCGCGTTGGCGCAGCGCATGGGCTTTGACGAGCCCTGCTTTGCCGACAGCGACGAGGACCTGGCCCGCCAGGCCTTCCGGCCCGAGCAGGTGGACTTCGAGCAGTTGCAGGCCCGCGGCTGGGTGCGCTTGCCCGTGCCCGAGCGGCCGTTTGCCGAAGGGGGGTTCCCGACACCCTCCGGCAGAGCGTGGGCCGACCACCCGCAGCTCGGTGTGCCCGATCACATCCCTAACCACGAGAGCGCGGAGTCCACGCCGGCGCTGGCCGAGCGATACCCGCTGGCCATGATCTCGCCGCCGGCGCGGCACTTCCTCAACTCCACCTTTGTCAACGTCAAGAGCTTGCGCGACATCGAAGGCGAGCCGCTGGTGGAGATCCACCCCGAGGATGCCGCTGCGCGAGGGGTGTCTGACGGCAGCGTGGTGGAGGTTTTCAACGACCGCGGGATCTACCGCTGCAAGGCGGCAGTGAACACCCGTGCCCGCCCCGGGGTGGTGAACGGCCTGGGCATCTGGTGGCGCAAGCTGGGGCTGGACGGCACCAACGTCAACGAGCTCACGCACCAGCGCCTGACCGACCTGGGCCGGGCGGCCGCGTTCTATGACTGCCTGGTGGAGGTGCGGGCGGCGTGAGCGTGGCTTCTGCCTGGAGTTGACCCAGATGTCCAGACCGTTCGTGCAGGCACCACCGATGAGTGCCGCTTGGTGGGATGGACTGAAGGGCCCGCTGCGAGCCTTGTCGGCGGCCGCGTGGGCCCTGGTGCTGGGCGCGGGTCTGAGCGGCTGCGGCCTGGGCTACTACGCGCAGTCCGTGGGCGGCCATCTGGACCTGATGCAGCGCGCCCGGCCCGTGGAGCAATGGGTGGCCGACCCCGCCACGCCCGCTGTCCTGCGCGAGCGGTTGGTGCTGGCACAGCGCCTGCGTGTCTTTGCGTCAGATGAACTGAAGCTGCCGGACAACGCCAGCTACCGCCGCTTCGCGCAACTGGACCGTAACGCCGTGGTGTGGAACGTGGTGGCCACGCCCGAGCTGTCGCTGACCTTGCAGACCTGGTGCTTCCCGGTGATGGGCTGTGTGGGCTACCGCGGCTACTTCCAGCGCGCGCCGGCCGACCAGCTGGCGGCCGAGTTGCGTGCGCAGGGGCTGGACGTCAGCGTCTACGGCGTGCCGGCTTACTCCACGCTGGGGTGGACCAATTGGCTGGGCGGCGACCCGCTGCTCAGCACCTTCATCCGCTGGCCCGAGTCCGAGCTGGCGCGGCTGCTCTTTCATGAGTTGGCGCACCAGGTGGTCTACGTGGCCGACGACACGGCCTTCAATGAATCCTTCGCCACGTCGGTAGAGCGCCTGGGCCTGCAGCGTTGGCTGGCCGGGGCGGGCGCGGCGGCGCAGCAGGAGGCGGCCGCACTGGAGATCCGGCGCCAGGACTTTCGCAGCATCACGGCGCAGGCGCGGCGCGATCTTCAAGCCCTCTACCGCAGCCGCCTGGCCCCGGAGGCCCTCCGCGACCGCAAGGCCGAGCGTTTGCAGCAGCTTCGCGACGACCACGCCCGCCTCAAGGCGGGTCCCTGGCAGGGCTTCACGGGCTACGACGCCTGGTTCGCCCAGGTGAACAACGCCGCACTGGCGGTGCAGGGGGCCTACGAAGACCTGGTGCCGGCCTTCGAGGCCCTGTTCGAGCGCCAGGGCCGCGACTTCACCCGTTTCTATGCCGAGGTCCGGCGGCTGGCCGCCTTGCCGGCAGGCGAGCGGCGGGCTGCGTTGCTTGCGGCCTCCAAAGTGAAGCCCTGAGGCTTCTCAAGAAAACGCCGGGCGGCCCCAAGGTGCCTTTCGCCCCCCGGGAGGCGCCAGGCCGGGCCACTCCCGGCCGTTGGGCGCTCACGATGTCCTACTGAGCCGCTACGCGGCGGCGCGTCGGGGACACTTGGCGCCTGGGCTGCACGCCTATATCCCTCTCCAGGACTCTCCATGCCCGACATCCACATCCGCCGCGAGCACAACCTGGGCCTGGAGGCCGCACGCTCCGTGGCCCAGCGCTGGATGGACGACGCGCGCGACCGTTTGGGCATGACCTGCGTCTGCGACGCTGGGGAGCAAGCCGACACCATCCGCTTCGAGCGCGCCGGGGCCAGTGGCACCGTGGAGGTGTCCGGTCAATGTTTTGAGCTTCGGGCGCGCCTGGGCTTCCTGCTGGGGGCCTTCAGCGAGCGCATCGAGCAGGAAATCACCCGCAATCTGGACGAGCTGCTGGCGCGGCCGGGCTGAGCGGGCCAGATGCCGCCGCCGCTTTCGGGGCCCACCGTGCGGCCCACTGTGAGGCCCTGAGACGGCCCTGCCTACAATTCCGCGTTCATGTCCAGCAGCGCGCCCGCCATTTCCTTCCGCCACGTCGGCAAGACCTACAGCGGGGCGCGCGGCACGCTCAGAGCGCTGGACGACGTCAGCTTCGACATCGGCCAGGGCGAGTTCTTCGGCCTGCTGGGCCCCAACGGTGCGGGCAAGACCACGCTGATCAGCATCCTGGCCGGGTTGGCCCGGGCCACCGAGGGCTCGGTCACGGTCATGGGCCATGACGTGGTGACCGACTACGCCGCGGCGCGCAAGGCGCTGGGCATCGTGCCGCAGGAGCTGGTGTTCGACCCCTTCTTCAGCGTGCGCGAAACCCTGCGTATCCAGAGCGGCTACTTTGGCGTCAAGGGCAACGAGGCCTGGATCGACGAGGTGCTGGCCGAGCTGGGCCTCACTGACAAGGCGCACGCCAACATGCGCCAGCTCTCCGGTGGCATGAAGCGCCGCGTGCTGGTGGCCCAGGCCTTGGTGCACCGCCCGCCCGTCATCGTGCTGGACGAGCCCACCGCCGGCGTGGACGTGGAGCTGCGCCAGATGCTGTGGAAGTTCATCGCGCGCCTGAACCGCGAAGGCCACACGGTGTTGCTCACCACGCACTACCTGGAGGAGGCCGAGGCGCTGTGCCACCGCATCGCCATGCTGAAAGCCGGCCGGGTGGTGGCGCTGGACCGCACCTCGGCGTTGCTGGCAGGCACGGCCAGCACCATGCTGCGCTTCAAGACCGACCAGTCGCTGCCCCCGGCCCTGGCCGCGCAGGCGCGCGTCACGGGCCGTATCGTGCAGCTGAAGGCGCATGACGCGGCCGAGGTGGAGCAGCACCTGGCGGCCTTGCGTCAGGCCGGCATCGCGCCCGAAGACCTGGAGATCGGCCGTGCTGACCTGGAAGATGTGTTCGTGCAGATCATGAGCGGGGCGCACCCGGCCTCGGCGCCCGTGCAGTTGCCCACCGATCCCTCGCCTGCAGTGGGGCAGGGGGTGGTGGCATGAGCGGTATGAGTGGCATGAGCAACTTCAGGCTCGAGGGCGTGGGCCCGCTGTTCCGCAAGGAGGTGCTGCGCTTCTGGAAGGTGGCCTTCCAGACCGTGGCCGCGCCCGTGCTCACGGCCATGCTGTACCTGCTGATCTTCGGCCATGTGCTGGAAGAGCATGTGGAGGTCTTCCCGGGCGTGGGTTACACCAGCTTCCTGGTCCCCGGGCTGGTGATGATGAGCGTGCTGCAGAACAGCTTTGCCAACAGCAGTTCGTCCCTGATCCAGAGCAAGATCACCGGCAACCTGGTGTTCCTGTTGGTCACACCACTCTCGCCTGCGGCCTGGTACCTGGCCTACGTGGGCGCGTCCATGGTGCGCGGGCTGTGTGTGGGCACAGGCGTGATGCTGGTGACAGTGTGGTTTGCCCCACCGGGCCTGGTGGAGCCCTGGTGGGTGGTGGTGTTCGCCCTGCTGGGTGCCGGGATGCTGGGGTCGCTGGGTTTGATCGCCGGCTTGTGGGCCGACAAGTTCGATCAGCTCGCTGCCTTCCAGAACTTCGTGATCATGCCGATGACCTTCTTGTCCGGCGTTTTCTACTCGGTGCACTCCCTGCCCGTGTTCTGGCAGGGCATCAGCCACCTGAACCCGTTCTTCTACATGATCGACGGCTTCC
>CAYSOD010000274.1:0-5764 GCA_964432385.1 uncultured Rubrivivax sp. | reverse complement strand
ATGAAGGTCCAGGTGTCGACGTCGCCGCGAGCGCCGGACACCGATATCGCGATGCGGCTGCCCGCCGGGTAGCGGGCGGGTGCGGCCTCAAGGATGGCGGCCAGCTGCACCATCCAGCTCAACCGGTCCTGCGCCCCGGGCACCAGCGCCTGTGCGGCGGACGTGCCGGAGTAGGTGATGCGGCCGGCGCCGTGGTCGAAGTTGGCCGCCAGCCGGTCTTTGCCGCGGCGCCGGTCCACGAAGCGCTCGGGCATGAAGCCCTGCGGCCCGAAGCCGCCACGGCTGCTCATGCCCAGCACCTCCAGGCCCAACACGGTGCCTTTGAGTTCGAGTTCGTAACCGTTACCCGGCCGCTGCAATATGAGCTCAGCCTGGCCAGACATCGCGCCCCGGCGCAGCGCGTAGCTCAGGCGAAAGGCCGGTGGCGTGCGCGTGGCGTACACGGGCGGCGGCTTGTGCTCTTCGTCCGCTGCGGATGTGCCGGCCGCGCTGGAGGGGGCTGGGCCGGTGCCGGTGGCCGCGATGGTCGGCACGCTGGCGCTGAGGGCGGTCGCCCGGCTGGCGGCGGGCGCTGGCACCGGTGCTGCAGTGCTGGAGGCGATGTTGAAGGTGCTGGAGCTTGACGTGCCTGGCGGAAGAGAGGTAGCCGCAAGGGTCGCTGCCGTTGGCGCGGGTGCTGCCCCTGGCTGTCCTGGCACAGGCCTGGTCACAGCACTCACCCCGTCAGGGGCTGCCGGCGAACCCACCGAGCTGATGGGCGGAGCAGGCCCCTGCCGGGCGGTGGCAGCTTGGCGGTTCAACAACGATGCTGTGCCCTCCTGCGAGGCAGGGGCCTCTCGCGGCCCCGTGCGAACGGCAGGCTGGGCGGCCAGGGCTTGCCCGGCGTCTTCGGTCGGGCGTATGGGCAAGGCCCGCACCTCCACCACGGTGGGGCGACCCGTTTGCTCTGAGGCGGGGGGGTCGGTGGCGGACGGGGCCGCCCTGGCGGACGCTGACAAGGAGGGCTCGACTGGCGTCATGAGCGTACTCAGCACCCATCCATGCCCCAGCACCGAGGCCGCCACAGCCCACGCCCCTGTCCATAAGGCCGGCTTGCGAGGACCTGCGCGGACCAGTGGCTTCGTTGGGCCCGTTGCGTCAACAAGGCCAGCGGAGCCTGTGTGGCTTTCACGATCTCCGCCGCCCTTAGAGCCTGCAAGGCCGCCCCCGCCCTGGGGGCTGCGGGGGCCTGTGGGGTCGTGGGGGCCAGGAGGAGGCGCCGCATCGCGGAGCGTGGCGGGTCTGGGGCGCGCTGACATGGGCCGATGGTGCCACCGACCCAAGGCGCGGTGCGGTCTGAATTGCGCAATCTCGGCGCTTGCCTGCGTTTGATCGCCCCGCCGGGTTGCCAGCAGGGTTGCTTTCGAGCCATCATTGACGCACAACAAGACGGTGGCTTCAGGGTGGTGTCATGGCAACTCTTCAGCAGCAGCGCTTGAGGCGCTGGGATCTTGAGCTCGGCCGGCCACCGGAGGAGGTCTCCGGTACGCCCGGACAAGCCGGACTCGCCAAGCTGCGACGTGGGATTCTTGATCGGGCCGAGGGGCTGCGACGAGCCCTGAAGGCGGCCTGCATCGGCTACGTGGATTTGCAGCTGCCCAGCGGCCAACGGTACTACTCCGACGAGTGCCTCATCGTCATGGGTTACGGTCTGGAGGATCGGGAGGTCTTCCAAAGGGGCTGGGTTCCCTTGATGCACCCGGATGACGTGGCCGTGTACAAGGAGAACCGACGCCGGGCCTTCGGTGGGGAGATCGACGGCTTCACGGAGGAACTGCGTCGAATGCGGCGCGATGGCAGTTTCGGCTGGCTGCGTTGCACCGCCGAGGTGATCGAGCGCGACCCCGACGGCGCCACACTGCGCATGGTGGCCGTGATCGAGGATGTGGACGCGTACCACCGGGCCGAAGGCCGGCTGCGTGCGGCTCAGCAGGATATCCAGGCGCTGTCGGCCCATGTGGAGGCGCACCTGGAAGCCGAACGCAAACAGATCGCCGCCGATGTGCACGACCAGTGCGGCCAGGTGCTCACGCTGATGAAGATGGAGCTGTCGGACTTGCGGGCTGCGGCCCAAGGCCATGCAGAGCTGTCTGAAGGCTTGGGGCGCCTGAACCTCATTTCGGATGATCTGGTGCAGATGAGCCGTGACCTCATCACCCGCCTGCGGCCCCCCGCGCTGGACCTCGGCCTCGTCCCCGCCCTGGAATGGCTGACGCAGGACTGGGAGCGCCAGACCGGTCTGGTCTGCCAGTTCTGCTCGGTGCTGGAGGATCTGCCGCTGCCTGACGAGGTGGCCACCACCTTGTTTCGCATCGTTCAGGAGTGCCTGACGAATGCCACGCGCCACGCCCAGGCCGCCCGGTTGCGGGTGGACCTCGCTGTGCAGCCTGGTAGCCTGGACCTGCGGGTGGCCGATGATGGCCGGGGCTTTGACACGGAAGCCGACCACGCGGGCCACTTCGGCCTGCTGGGCATGCGCGAGCGTGCGCAACGGGTCGGTGCCCGGTTGGAATTGCGCAGCCAGCCAGGCCGCGGTACCGACATCCGCGTGCGCCTGCCCTTGTCGGCCGCCGCACAATCCACACCTCCCGATCTCGCAGGAGCTCTCCATGGCCGCGGCGCATGATTTCTCGAAGATGGTCCCAGGTTTCGACTTTCTGCAAGGGCTGGTGAAGAACGCCGGCTCGGCCCTGCCCAGTCTCGGGCAGTGGGTGGCCCCCACGCTGGACCCGCAGGAGCTGGGCAAGCGCATCGAAGAGTTGAAGACCGTCCAGTTCTGGCTGGAGCAGAACGCCCGCATGATCGCCACCACGGTACAGGCGCTGGAGGTGCAGCGCATGACCCTGACCACGCTCAAGACCATGAACGTGCAGGTGGCTGACCTGGCCCAGGCTTTCACGCTCAAGGACCCGGTACCACCGGCCGCCGCCAGCCCCGCGCCGGCGGCTGCGCAGGCCGAGCCCCGCCCTGCGCGGGCGGCGCGCAGTTCGGACCAGACGGCCCCCGGCGCCAAGACCTCTTCCAGTGCCCCCAAGGCGCAGCCCGCTGCAGCCGCAGTGGTGGACCCGATGCAGTGGTGGGGCGCGCTCACGCAGCAGTTCACGCAACTCGCGGCCCAGGCCCTGAAAGAAGGCTCGCCCGACCCGGCGCCTCGCGCCACGGCCGCGGCAGGCGCTGCTTCGCCTGCCGCGCAGGCCGCAGCACCCCGCAAGGCCGCGCGCGCCTCAGCGCGCCGGCCAGTGAAGCCGCGGGCGTGAGCAGCCCGGCAGGCGCATTCCTCGTCGGCCACGCCACCCACCCGGACTGGCGCATGGCGCTGGCGCTGGCGGCTGCGCAGATTGACGCTGCCCGCGCGCAGCGGCAGCCGGCGCCGTCCGCGCATCCCTCGCCAGCCGCGGCGGCCCCGGCCGAGGCGCAGTCGTCCACCTTGGGGCTGGTGTACTTCAGCGACCGCTATGCGCCCGAGGCCCCGGCGCTGCTGCAGGAGCTTCAGCAGCGCTGGCCCGGCGTGGCCTGGGCGGGCTGCCCGGCGGTGGGCATCGCTGCCACGGGCGTGGAGTACT
The DNA here is from genome assembly GCA_964432385.1 of uncultured Rubrivivax sp. Classification (GTDB taxonomy): domain Bacteria; phylum Pseudomonadota; class Gammaproteobacteria; order Burkholderiales; family Burkholderiaceae_C; genus Rubrivivax. The sequence continues at coordinate 2,162 of CAYSOD010000274.1, read as the reverse complement.
TCGACGAACCTGCCCTGGCGCTGATGCTGTGCGATCTGCCTGAGGGCAGCTTCGAGGTTTTTTCCGGGGCACGGCCCTTGAGCGGCCAAGCCGCCCACACGGCGCTGGTGCACGCCGACCCCGAAACGCCCGACCTGGCCGAGCTGGTGGACGAACTGAGCCAGCGCGTGGACACGGGCTACCTCTTTGGCGGCGCGGTCTCGGCGCGCAATGGGGGCGCCCAGGTGGCCGAGGGCTGGTGGCGCGGCGGGCTGTCCGGCGTGGGCTTTGGCCCGCAGGTGCAGCTGGTCTCGCGTGTCACCCAGGGCTGCCAGCCCGTGGGGCCGGAGCGTGTGGTGACGGCGGCCGACGGCCATGTGGTCACCGAGCTGGACGGGCTGCCGGCCCTGACCTGTCTGCTGCAGGACCTGGGCGTGGACCTGCAGGACCCGCGCAAGGCCCTGCCGGTGCTGCGCGCCACCCTGGTGGGCCTGACCGATGCCGACGGCGCCTTGCTGGGCCGTGGCGGCCAGTTCGGCCCCGATGTGCGGGTGCGCCACCTGGTGGGGCTGGACCCCGGGCGCCAGGCCGTGGCGGTGGCCGCGCGGGTGGAGCCCGGCATGCGCCTGGCCTTCTGCCAACGCCATACCGAGGCCGCGCGGCGCGACCTGGTGCGCATCTGCAGCGAGATCCGCGACGAGGTGGAAGGTGAAGGCGATGACGGCGGCGTTGGCTCGGAGCTCTCGGGCCGCTCACCGCGCATCCGCGGCGCGGTCTACATCAGCTGCAACGGCCGCGGCGGGCCGCACTTCGGCGCACCGTCGGCCGAGCTCAAGATCGTGCAGCGCGCCCTGGGTGACGTGCCGCTGGTGGGCTTCTTTGCCGCGGGCGAGATCGCGCGGCGCCATCTGTATGGCTACACCGGCGTGCTCACGGTGTTTCGTTGACGGTACATTCAGCGCCCCATGAACGCCCCCCTGCCCGCCATCGCCCTGGACCGTGCCGCCCGCCAGCGCGAGATCGTGGCCGCCCTCGCCCCCGTGGTGCCCGCGCATGCCCTGCTGTGGCAGCCCGAGGACACCGTGCCCTACGAGTGCGACGGCCTCACCGCCTACCGCCAGCAGCCGCTGGTGGTGGTGCTGCCGGAAACCGAAGGCCAGGTGGCCGCCGTGCTCAAGGCCTGCCATGCGCTGAAGGTACCGGTGGTGGCGCGCGGCGCGGGCACGGGGCTGTCGGGCGGCGCGCTGCCGCACGCGATGGGCGTGACGCTGTCGCTGGCCAAGTTCAACAAGATCCTGAAGGTGGATGCCTACAGCCGCACGGCCACCGTGCAGTGCGGCGTGCGCAACCTGGCCATCAGTGAAGCGGCTGCGCCGCACGGCCTGTACTACGCACCGGACCCCAGCAGCCAGATCGCCTGCACCATCGGCGGCAACATCGCCGAGAACTCCGGCGGCGTGCACTGCCTGAAGTACGGCCTGACGCTGCACAACGTGCTGCGCGTGCGCGGCTTCACGGTGGAGGGCGAGGCGGTGGAGTTCGGCTCGCTGGCACTCGACACCCCGGGGCTGGACCTGCTGCCCGTGGTGGTGGGCAGCGAGGGCATGCTCGCCGTGACCACCGAGGTGACGGTCAAGCTGGTGCCCAAGCCGCAGCTGGCGCGTTGCATCATGGCCAGCTTCGATGACATCCGCAAGGCGGGTGACGCCGTGGCGGCGGTCATCGCCGCGGGCATCATCCCGGCCGGCCTGGAGATGATGGACAAGCCCATGACAGCCGCGGTGGAAGACTTCGTCCACGCCGGCTACGACCTGGAGGCCGAGGCCATTCTTCTGTGCGAGAGCGACGGCACGCCCGAAGAGGTGGCCGAAGAGATCGGCCGCATGCTCGACGTGCTGGCTGGCGCAGGCGCCACGCGCATGGAGGTGAGCAAGGACGAGGCGCAGCGCCTGAAGTTCTGGAGCGGGCGCAAGAACGCCTTCCCGGCGAGTGGCCGCATCAGCCCCGACTACATGTGCATGGACTCCACCATCCCGCGCAAGCGGCTGGCCGACATCCTGCTGGCCATCGCCGAGATGGAGCGCAAGTACCAGCTGCGCTGCGCCAACGTTTTCCACGCCGGCGACGGCAACCTGCACCCGCTGATCCTGTTCGACGCCAACGACCCCGACCAGCTGCACCGC
>CAYSOD010000273.1:0-5827 GCA_964432385.1 uncultured Rubrivivax sp. | reverse complement strand
CACGCAGCGCGAGATTGGCTTGGACACCGATGACTGGACCGTGGCGCTGAAGAATTCGCTGCGGCAGGCACCAGACGTCATCCTGATGGGTGAAATCCGTGACCGCGAGACCATGGACTTGGCCATCGCTTTCTCGGAAACCGGGCACCTCTGCCTGGCCACGCTGCACGCCAACAGTGGTAACCAGGCGATGGACCGGATCATCAACTTCTTCCCTGAGGACCGCCGCCAGCAGCTGCTGATGGACCTGTCCCTGAACATGAAGGCTTTCATTTCGCAACGCCTGCTGCCCAGAGAGAGCGGCCGAGGCCGCGTGGCGGCCGTGGAGATCCTGCTGAACTCCCCCTTGATCGCCGACCTGATCTTCAAGGGCGAGGTGGCCGAGATCAAGGAGCTGATGAAGCGCTCGCGCGAGCTGGGCATGCAGACCTTCGACCAGGCGCTGTTCGATCTCTACGAGGCGGGCCTGGTCAGCTACGAGGACGCGATCCGCAATGCCGACTCGGTCAACGACCTGCGGCTGCAGATCAAGCTCAACAGCAAGCGCAGCGGTGAAAGCAATCTGGCCAAGGGCACCGAGCACCTGCGGGTGATGAAGGACGGCGAGTACAACGCCCTGCGAACCGGCCCGCGCGGCCAGGGCCTGGTGGGCGTGCGCCTGTTCGACACCGACAAGATTCTGAAACCTCCTCCGGAGACCAAGCCTTGAGCACCAAGACCTACGACCCCGTCCCCCCGCAACGCGTGGCCTTTCTCGGCCTGGGCGTGATGGGCTACCCCATGGCCGGCCACCTGGTGCGCGCCGGCCATCATGTGACCGTCTACAACCGCACCGCCACCAAGGCGGCAGCTTGGGCGGCCGAGTACGGCGGCGCCTCAGCGCCGACGCCGGCCTTGGCAGCGCAGGACGCTGACATCGTGTTTGCCTGCGTGGGCAACGATGACGACTTGCGCTCGGTCACCGTGGGCGAGCACGGTGCGTTTGCCGGCATGCAGGCAGGTGCCCTGTTCGTGGACCACACCACAGCCTCGGCCTCCGGCGCGCGCGAGCTGTACGCCACGGCCCAGGCGCGCGGACTGCATTTCGTGGACGCGCCGGTGTCGGGCGGTCAAGCCGGCGCTGTCAATGGTGTGCTCACCGTGATGTGCGGCGGCGACCAAGCCCCGTTCGACGCCATGAAGCCGGTGGCCATGGCCTACGCCAAGGCGGTCACCTTGGTGGGCGCCTCGGGCGCCGGTCAGCTGGCCAAGATGGTCAACCAGACCGCCATCGCCGGGCTGGTGCAGGGCTTGTCTGAAGCGATCGCCTTTGGCATGCGCGCTGGGCTGGACATGAAGCTGGTGCTGGACGTCATCGGCAAGGGCGCGGCCCAAAGCTGGCAGATGGACAACCGCGGCAAGACCATGGTGGACGGAAAGTTCGACTTCGGCTTTGCCGTGGACTGGATGCGCAAGGACCTGGGGCTGGTGCTGGAAGAGGCCCGGCGAAACGGCGCCAAGCTGCCGGTCACTGCCCTGGTGGACCAGTTTTACGCCGACGTGCAGGCCGCTGGGGGTAACCGCTGGGACACCTCGAGCCTGATCACCCGCCTGAAGTGAGCAGGCCTCACTTCTTGGGCTGCTGACCCGTGCTCTCCATGAGCGCGGACAGCTGCTCCTCGGTGAGGATTTCGAAGACGCGGACCACCTTCTGCACGCCTGGCACGCTGCGGGCCACTTCCACGGCGCGCACGGCCTCGCGCTCGGTGACGCGGCCCATCAAATGGACGACCCCTCGCTCGGTAGTCACCTTGACCGCCTGGGCCTGCAAGTCTTTGGCATCGATGAAGCCGGCCTTGACCCGGGCTGAGAGCACGGCGTCGTTGGAGCGGGCGGACAAGCTGCTCTTGCCCAGGACGGCCAGCTCGTTGACCACGGAGCGCACCCCTTCGATGCGGGAGATGGCCTGTTCGACCGTGCTGCGCGCCGCGGCATCAGGCACCTCGCCTGTCAGCAACACGATGCGGTTGTAGCTGGTCACGTTCACGTGGGCCTGCTCACCCGTGAGTTCTCGCACGCGGGCGGCGGACTTCAATTCGATGGCCTGATCCTCCACCTGTGCGCCCGCCGTGCGGCGGTCCATGCTGGCCATGGCACCTCCAACCATGGCGCCACCTACCAGTACAGGAGCACAAGCCGGCAGCGCGCTGGCAGCCACCAGCGCCAGCGCCGCCACGCGAACGGCCCGGGAAATGGAAGAAGCGTTGGTGTTCATCAGGAGTCCTGTTCACCCATGAGTTGAAGATCGACGGCGTCGCACAGCGCGTGCAGCACCACCAGCTGTGCTTCGGCCACGCGGGCCGGGCGGTCGTGCGGCACGGCCAGCAGCACGTCAGTGTCGGTCAGCAGCGCGCGCCAAGCGCCCGCCTCGGGGCCGGTCAGCGCCACCACCGTCATGTCCAGGGCGCGCGCCGCGCGCGCCGCATCCTGCAGGCGGTCGCCGTCGGCGCCGGCGTCCACGGCCAGCAGCACATCTCCAGGCTGGCCGAGCGCCCGCACTTGCTGGGCCAGGCCTTGAAGCGCATCGTCACGCAAGGCCAACGCCGCCAAGGGCGGGCGGTCGCGCTCGAATCGGCCCGTGAAGGCCGCAGCCAGCACAGGCGCCAGACCGGCGCCCACATCGCTGCCCGCCACCAGGACCTTGCCGCCACTGGTGACGCAACCCGTGAGCGCCTGGACGGCCTCAGCCACAGGCCGGGACAGGCCCTGTGCGGCCTGGCTGAGCAGGTCTGCCGCCTCGAAAAATTGCTGCTGGATGCGCTGCTCGAGCATGGACATTCATCATATGACACGGGGTGGCGCGAAGAGTCTCCCTGGAGCCTCCAGGTCCGGCATGGGATGCTTGGTACGGGCGGCTCATCCCGCGTCGAACGCCGCCTTCAGCCATTGAAGCTGGCTGCCATCCAGCGCCACCACGTCGAAGCGGCAGGGCGGCACCTGCGCCTGCCGCATCAGCCAGTGCTGCGCGGCAAACACGACGCGCCGCTGCTTGGCGCTGCCCACGCTGGCCGCTGCACCGCCGAAGGCCGGCGGGCCGGCCGAAGCATTCCGGATGCCGTGGGCACTGGGGGCGGCAGCGCGAAAGCGTACCTCGACAAAGACGACGGTGCCGTCGGGCTCGCGCATGATCAGGTCGATCTCGCCAGCCCGGGCGCCGGGCCCACGGGCCACCCGATAATTGCGTTGCACCAGGCGCAAGCCAGCACGCTCAAGGTGCTCCAATGCTCTGGCCTCGGCCAGGCTCCCGGCTTCGCCCGGGCTGATCGCACCTGACCACCTCTTGACCATCGACGCCCCCACCTTGCTGCACGCGGCTGCCCTGGCCGCGGGTGCGCAGCAGTATCCGGCAGGCACGCTGTACGTGGTGGCCACGCCCATTGGCAACCTCGCAGACCTGAGCCTGCGCGCGCTGCACGTGCTGGGCGTAGCCGACACCATCGCCTGCGAGGACACGCGCCACACCGGCGCCCTGTTGCGCCACTTGGGTTTGGACAAGCCCCTGCTGGCCCTGCATGAGCACAACGAGAACACGGCAGCGGAGCGCGTGATCCGGCTCCTGGGCGAAGGCCAGCGCGTGGCCTACGTCAGCGACGCCGGCACACCCGCGATCTCCGACCCCGGCGCGGCCTTGGTGGCCGCCGTGCGGCAAGCGGGCCTGCGCTCCGTGCCCATCCCGGGCGTCAGCAGCGCCGTGGCGGCCGTGAGCGTGGCGGGTGACGCGCATGCGCAGGGTTTTCGCTTCGTCGGCTTTCTGCCCTCCAAAGGCGCCGAGCGGCGAGCCGCCGTGCAGGCCGTGGCCGCCAGCGCCGACCAGCAGGTGCTGTTCGAGGCGCCGCACCGCATCGAAGGGCTGCTCACCGCACTGGCCGAGGGCCTGGGGCAGCGCGAGGTGACGCTGTGCCGGGAGCTGACTAAGCAGTTCGAGACCGTGGTCACCCAGCCCGCGGCCGAGTTGCCCGGCTGGCTGGCTGCAGATGCGAACCGCGTGCGCGGGGAGTTCGTGCTGGTGGTGCATGCCCTGAAGCCTGCGGCGCCGACCGATGAGGCCCTAACCACGGACGTGCTGAAGGTGCTGCAAACCCTGCTGACTGAACTGCCCACCAAGCAGGCGGTGGGCCTGGCGGCCACCATCACTGGGGCGCCGCGCAACTCGCTGTACGAAGCGGCCTTGGCCATGCGCAACGAATCGGCCCGCGAAACCCCCACGTCTGAGCGTCAGCCGCGAGGCTGATGCATCATTGCCTCATTGACGTATCGATTCATTGATCCAGCATCTGTTCTCTTGAAATGCCGTTCGGGCTGAGCCTGTCAAAGCCCTTCGACAAGCTCAGGGTGAACGGTTCAAGCGGATCACTCACCGAAAGCCCCTGCCCATGATCTCCCGCGAACCCACCATCGAGCGCCTGGCCGCGGCGCAGGCGCTGATGCTCGAGCCCTTCGGCCTGACCGAGGCCACGCTGCAGCAGGCCCTGGGCCTGATCTCGCAGCACCGCATCGACGACGCCGACCTGTACTTCCAGACCACGCGCCACGAGGGCTGGAGCCTGGAGGAAGGCATCGTCAAGAGCGGCAGCTTCAGCATCGACCAGGGCGTGGGCGTGCGCGCCGTGGCTGGCGAGAAGACGGCCTTTGCCTACTCTGACGACCTGTCAGAGGCCTCGTTGCTGGACGCCGCCCGTACCGTGCGCACCATCGCCGCGGCCGGCCAGACCCGCCGCATCAAGGTGGACAAAGCCACCAAAGTGGCTGGCAGCCGGCTGCTGTACGCCCCGGCCGACCCCATCGCCACGCTGGACAGCACGGCCAAGGTGGCGCTGCTGGAGAAGGTGGAAAAACTCGCCCGCGCCAAGGACCCCCGCATCGTGCAGGTGATGGCCGGACTGGCCGCCGAGCACGACGTGGTGCTGGTGGCGCGCGCCGACGGCACGCGGGCCGCCGACGTCCGGCCGCTGGTGCGCCTGAGCGTGACCGTGATTGCCGAGCAGACCGTGGCCGGTGAAGTGCGGCGCGAGATGGGCAGCGGTGGCGGCGGCGGACGATTCGGCCTGGAGCACTTCACCGACGAGGTGATCCGCAGCTACGTGGACCAGGCCGTGCACGGCGCGTTGACCAACCTGGACAGCCGCCCCGCACCTGCAGGCGAGCTGACCGTGGTGCTGGGCCCGGGCTGGCCCGGGGTGCTGCTGCACGAGGCCGTGGGCCACGGTCTGGAGGGCGATTTCAACCGCAAGGGCTCCAGCGTGTTCGCCGGGCGCATCGGCCAGCGCGTCGCGGCCAAGGGGGTGACCGTGCTGGACGACGGGACGCTCGCCGACCGACGCGGCTCGCTCAATGTGGATGACGAGGGCTACGCCTCACAGAAGAACGTGCTCATCGAGGACGGCATCCTCAAGGGCTACATTCAGGACCGCATGAACGCGCGTCTCATGGGCGTGAAGCCCACCGGCAACGGCCGGCGCGAGAGCTACGCCCATGTGCCCATGCCGCGCATGACCAACACCTACATGCTGGGCGGCGACAAGAGCCGCGAGGAGATCCTGGCCAGCGTCAAGCGCGGCCTGTACGCCACCAACTTCGGCGGCGGCCAGGTGGACATCACCAACGGCAAGTTCGTGTTCTCCGCCAGCGAGGCCTACTGGGTGGAGAACGGCCGCATCCTCTACCCCGTCAAGGGCGCCACGCTGGTGGGCAACGGGCCGGAGTCGCTCAAGCGCATCAGCATGATCGGCAACGACATGGCGCTGGACACCGGCGTGGGCGTGTGCGGCAAGGAAGGCCAGAGCGTGCC
>CAYSOD010000272.1:0-5829 GCA_964432385.1 uncultured Rubrivivax sp. | reverse complement strand
ATCACGTTCCGGGCGAGCGCAAGCGCGTGGAAGCAATCGCCGCCTGGCCGAAAATCTCATAAGTCAGTACCCTAGAATATTTGGTATGTAAAATCACTATACTGAGTACTTTTGAGAATTGTTGCCATCCAGGTTGCCATCACATGACGCCGGGCGGGTGGTTGTTCTCCGACCCCGGCGCCGCCTTCGAAACTAGAAATTCCCCAAGAACCAATCCTTGGCGCGCCCGAGCACGGTCTTGACCGAGCCCGCCTGGCGTGCCGCCTTCTGCCCGCGGCCCCGCGCAATGCGCGCCTCCTCGAGCAGGCCCATCACGGTGGCCGAACGCGGGTTGGCCACCATGTCGTACAACGCCCCTTCGTAGGTGGGGATGCCTTTGCGAACCGGCTTCAGGAAGATGTCCTCGGCCAGTTCCACCATGCCCGGCATGACCGCCGAGCCGCCGGCCAGCACGATGCCGCTGGACAGCCGTTCCTCGAAGCCGCTGTCGCGGATGACCTGGTGCACCAGCGAGAAGATCTCCTCCACGCGCGGCTCGATCACGCCAGCCAGCGCCTGGCGGCTGAGCATGCGCGGTGCCCGGTCGCCCAGGCCGGGCACTTCCACCTGCTCCGAGGGGTCGGCCAGCAGTTGCTTGGCCACGCCGAACTCGACCTTGATCTGCTCGGCGTCCTTGGTGGGCGTGCGCAGGGCCATGGCGATGTCGCTGGTGATCAGGTCGCCGGCGATCGGTATGGTGGCCGTGTGGCGCACCGAGCCCTCGGTGTAGATCTGCACATCCGTGGTGCCCGCGCCAATGTCCACCACCGCCACGCCCAGCTGCCGCTCGTCCTCGGTCAGCGTGGCGCAGGAACTGGCGCTGTGGTTGAGCATCAGGCGCTCGACCTCCAAGCCGCAGCGGCGCACGCACTTGACGATGTTCTCGGCCGCACTCTGCGCGCCCGTCACGATGTGCACCCGGACCTCCAGGCGGCTGCCGCTCATGCCGATGGGCTCCTTGACCTCGTGCCCGTCGATGATGAATTCCTGCGGCTCCACCAGCAGCAGACGCTGGTCGTTGGGGATGTTGATGGCCTTGGCGGTCTCCACCACGCGCGCCACGTCGGTGGGCGTGACCTCGCGGTTGTCGCGCACGATCACCATGCCGGTGGAGTTCTGCCCGCGGATGTGGCTGCCGGTGATGCCGGTGTAGACGCTGGTGGTGCTGGTGATCTTGCAGGCGGCCATCATCTCGGCCTCCTTCAGCGCCTGCTGGATGCTCTGCACTGTGGCGTCGATGTTGACCACCACGCCTCGCTTCAAGCCGCTGGTGGCCGACACACCCAGCCCCGCCAGCCGCAACTCACCGCCGGCCACGATCTCGCCCACCACCACCATCACTTTGTGGGTGCCGATGTCGAGCCCGACCACGAGGTCTTTGTACTCTTTTGCCATTCAGTGCTCCTGCCGGGCCGCCCCAAAGGAGCACTGCGCCCCAAGGGCCACAAAGAGGCCCCTGACGGGTCCTTGGGGCAGCGAACGAAGTGAGCTTGGGGGCTGTCGCATTCAGTTTCTCCGCGGCGCGGTGGCCGGCGAGGCGATGGTGACGTTGCGCAGACGCACGGCGTAGCCGTCGGGGTGCCGCAGGTCAGCGTGCAGGACGGGGGCCTTGAAATGCCCGGTCACCTGGGTGATGGTGTCCACAAAACGATTCACCCGCGCCAGCACCTCCTCGGGAGTGCCGCGGCCGAGCTCAATGGCCGCTGCGCCGTCCAGTTCGGCACGCCAGGAACCGCGGCCGCTCAGGCTCAGGCGTTCCACCGAGCGCTCGTGGCGGGCGAACATACCCTGCAGCTGTGCAAGCATCTGCAGCATCTGCGGTGCGCTGCCCTCGGGCCCAGCCAGCACGGGGAGGTCCTCATCCTCCACATCGCCCACATTGGCCTCGAAGATCTCCCCCATCTGGTTGACCAGGCGGTCATGGTCGTCGGCGCCCTTCCACAACGCCACGGCGCGGTGCTCCTCCAGGCGCACAGCCAAACCATCGGGCCAGACGCGGCGCACCACCGCTTTGCGCACCCACGGCACGGCCTCGAAGGCCTGGCGCGCGCGCTGCAGGTCGGCGCTGAAGAAGTTGCCGCTCAGGCGCGGCATGGCGTTGGCCCGCACGGTGGACACGCTGTTGCGCTGCAGCTCACCCTCCAGCTGGATGAAGCGCACCGGGAACCAGGACGTACGACCCAGCCAGAGCACCCCGGCGGCGACGACGGCCGCCGCTGCCAGGGCAAAGACCGCGGTCGCCGCACCGTTCATCAGGCGCACGTCCAGAGGCAGCGTCACCGTAGCGGCCATCAGGCGGCACCTCCAGCAGCGGGGGGGCTGTCCAGCCTTGCGTCGGCCAGCAGGTGCAGGCACAGGTCAGGGTAATCGATGCCGGCGGCGCGCGCCGACATGGGCACCAGCGAGTGGCTGGTCATGCCGGGCGAGGTGTTCATTTCCAGCAGGAAGGGCTGACGGTCCCGGGCACGGATCATCAGGTCCGCGCGGCCCCAGCCACGACACCCCAGGGAGCGGTAGGCCTCCAGCACGATGCGCTGGATCTCGGCCTCCTCGGCCGCCGGCAACCCGCTGGGGCAGTGGTAGATCACGTCGTCGGTGAAGTACTTGTTCTGGTAGTCGTAAGCCCCCTCGGGGGCCTGGATGCGCACGACCGGCAGCGCCCTGGCCGAGACACCGCTGCCGAGCACGGGGCAGGTCACTTCCTCGCCCTCGATGAACTCCTCGCACAGCACGTCCGGGTCATGGCGGGAAGCCAGTCGCACCGCTTCCTGCATCTCGGAGTATCCCGTCACTTTGGTCACGCCGATAGAGGAACCTTCCCTAGGTGGCTTGACGATCAAGGGCAGGCCGATCTCGTCGGGCACGGCCATCACCACCTCGCGCCGCTGCCGCTCGGGCGCCAGCCACACCCAGCGCGGCGTGGGCAGCCCCTCGGAGCGCCAAACGCGCTTGGTCATCACCTTGTCCATGGCGATGGCGCTGGCCATGACGCCCGAGCCGGTGTAGGGCAGATGCAGCAGTTCCAGCGCACCTTGCACCGTGCCGTCCTCGCCATGACGCCCGTGCAGGGCGATGAAGACGCGGTCGATGCCCTCGGACTTCAGGTCCCCCAGGGGGCGCTGGGCAGGGTCGAAGGCGTGCGCGTCCACGCCACGCGAGCGCAGGGCGCTCAGCACACCGGTGCCTGACATGAGCGAGACCTCGCGCTCGGCGCTGTCGCCGCCCATCAGGACGGCCACGCGGCCCAGGGCCCGAACATCGACGGGCACTTGACTGGGCACTGCGCTCACCGGGCACCTCTCGCCGCGGATGCGGCCGCGGTGGCTTGATCGGAGCCAAGCCCAGTCAACAGATCGCGTACCTTCTGCGGCACGCCGCCAATAGAGCCGGCGCCCATGGCAATGACCACATCGCCCTCGCGCACGAAGTCGGCCATGGCCTGCGGCATGCGGCCGATGTCATCGACAAAGACCGGGTCCAGCCGGCCGGCCACGCGCAGGGCGCGCGCCAAGGCGCGGCCGTCGGCAGCCACGATGGGGGCCTCGCCCGCGGGGTACACCTCGGACAGCAGCAGCGCGTCGGCGGTGCCCATGACCTGCACGAAGTCCTCGAAGCAATCCCGCGTGCGGGTGTAGCGGTGGGGCTGGAAGGCCAGCACCAGGCGCCGCCCGGGAAAGGCGCCGCGCGCCGCCGCGATGACGGCCGCCATCTCCACCGGGTGGTGGCCGTAGTCGTCGATGAGCGTGAAGGTGCCGCCACCTTGGCCCGCGGCCACCGGCAGCTCGCCCCAGCGCTGGAAACGCCGACCCACACCGCGAAAGCCCGCCAGCGCGCGCAGCACGGCCTCGTCAGGCAGCTCCAGTGCCTGGGCCACCGCGATGGCCGCCAGGGCATTGCGCACGTTGTGCACGCCGGCCAGATTGAGGGTCACGGCGAGGTCCGGCAATGGCGCCCCACCTGGGGCCGCCGGGCTGGGCAGGCGGCGACAGGTGAAACGCATCTGCCCACCCGGCACGGCTCGCACGTCCAAGGCCCGCACCTGTGCGTCTTCGCCCAGGCCGTAGCCGATGACGGGGCGCGAGATCATGGGCAGGATGGAGCGCACGCCCGGGTCGTCGGTGCAAAGCACGGCCGCGCCATAGAACGGCAGGCGGTGCAGGAACTCCACGAACGCCCCGCGCAGGCGGGTGAGGTCGTGGCCGTAGGTGTCCATGTGGTCGGCGTCGATGTTGGTCACCACCGACATCACTGGGCTCAGGTGCAGGAAGGAGGCGTCGCTCTCGTCAGCCTCCACCACGATGTACTCGCCCGCCCCCAGGCGCGAGTTGGTGCCCGCGCTCTCGAGCTTGCCGCCAATCACGAAGGTGGGGTCCACACCGGCCTCAGCCAGCACACTGGCCACCAGCGAGGTGGTGGTGGTCTTGCCATGCGTGCCGGCGATGGCAATGCCCTGCTTCAGGCGCATGAGTTCGGCCAGCAGCACGGCGCGCGCCACCACCGGCACCTTGCGGGCACGCGCAGCCAGCACCTCGGGGTTGTCGCCCTTCACGGCCGTAGAGGTGACCACGGCCTGCGCACCTTCGATCTGGCCTGCCGCATGGCCGATGTAGACGCGCACGCCCAGGCCAGCCAGGCGCTGGGTGACCGCGCTGTCGGCAGCGTCGGAGCCTGAGACGCGGTAGCCCAGGTTGTGCAGGATCTCGGCAATGCCGCTCATGCCTGCACCACCAATGCCCACGAAGTGGATGTGCTTGACGGCGTGCTTCATGCGCGCCTCCGCATGGGCTGCCGTCCCAACAGGTGCTCAAGTTCATCGGCCACCCGGGCAGCGGCCTGAGGCCGGGCCAGACTGCGTGCACGACTTGCCATGGCCATCAGGGCCGCACGGTCCAGCGTCGCCAGTTTCTGTGCCAGCCCCTGGGGCGTGAGTTCGGACTGCGGCAGGTGCAGGGCCGCCCCCTGCCCTGCCATCCACTGCGCGTTGTCGCGCTGATGGGCCGTGGTGCTCACCACCAGCGGCACGAGCACGCTGGCCACTCCGGCGGCGCAGAGTTCGCTGACCGTGACCGCTCCGGCACGGCACAGCACCAGATCGCAGGCCGCCAGCTCAGCCGCCATGTCGTCGATGAAGGGGCGCACGTCGGCCTGGATGCCGGCCGCGGCGTAGGCGGCACGCACCTCCTCGGTCTGGGCAGCACCCGTCTGATGCACCACCTGCGGCCGGACGACAGCGTCCATCTGTGCCAGCGCCTGCGGCACCGTGTGGTTGAGCACCTGCGCCCCCAGACTGCCGCCCACCACCAGCAGGCGCAGCGGGCCGCTGCGGCCAACCAGGCGCTGCTCGGGTGCGGGCAACGCCTCGATTTGGGCGCGCACGGGGTTGCCCGTGACCACGCCCACCTTCACGTCCCTCACCGCCGGGCCGTCGAAGCCGAAGGCCACGCGGTCGGCCACCGGCAACAGGCTCCTGTTGGACAGCAGCAGTGCCGCATCGGCGTTCACCAGCATGAGTGGCTTGTTCAGCAGGCTGGCCATCAAGCCGCCGGGAAAGCAGACATAGCCGCCCATGCCCAGCACCGCGTCGGCATGGCGCCGGCGCAGGATGCGCAGGCAGTCCCAGAAGGCCTTGAGCAGGCGCAGGCCCCCCGTGGCGGTATGCAGCAACCCCTTGCCGCGCAGGCCACTGAAGGCGATGGTGTCCATCTCGATGCCGGAGGGTGGCACCAGCCGGTTTTCCATGCCGTGCGAGGTGCCCAGCCAGCTCACGGTCCAGCCGCGGCTGCGCATCTC
>CAYSOD010000271.1:0-5829 GCA_964432385.1 uncultured Rubrivivax sp. | reverse complement strand
ACCTGGACATCTACAACGTGTTCCAGAGCCTGCTCGCCCTGCTGGGCATCTTTGGCGGCGAGCGGGACTGAGGGTTCCCGAAGTTTGGGGGCTGATGGCGGCCCCGCGTGATGCAAGGGGCCTCCACGGAGGCCCCTTCTCATTGGGGTCCAGGAGCGGCGCCGCGATCGAATACCGCGATGCTCTCGACGTGCGCCGTGTGGGGAAACATGTTGACGACGCCCGCCTTCGTGCACGTGTAGCCTGCCTGGTGCACCAGCAGGCCTGCGTCACGGGCCAGGCTCGCCGGATTGCAACTCACGTAGACGATCCGGCGCGGAGGTATCCATTCGGCAGAGTCTGCGCCTGATCGACCTCCTTGATCGTGTGCGCTCGTAGCGTCAGCCAGGGCCTTGGCCAACGCAAAAGCACCTTCCCTGGGCGGATCGACGAGCCAAACATCAGCCCGACCTTGGGCCAGAAGGCCGGCCGCATCCATCTCGAACAGGTTGCGCGCCTCGAAGCTGACCTTGTGCGCCAGACCGTTGAGGCCTGCATTGGCCATGGCCCGATCCACCAAGGTTTTGCTCCCCTCGATGCCATGGACCTGCCGGGCACATCGGGCCAGCGGCAGGGTGAAGTTGCCCAAGCCGCAAAACCAGTCAATGACACGGTCACCAGCCTGGGGGGCCAGCAGGCGCAAGGCCCGCCCAACCAGCACGCGGTTGATGTGCGGATTGACCTGCGTGAAGTCCGTGGGCCTGAACGGCATGCGGACATTGAACTCGGGCAAGGCATAGGAGAGCGTCTCGGCAGCTTCTTCGCCGTCGAGCAGACGCACCGTGTCCGGGCCAGCAGGCTGAAGCCACCACTGCACCGCATGCTCGTTTGCGAAGGCTCTGAGACGGCCGAGGTCAGCAGCCGACAGCGGCTCCAGATGCCGCAGCACCAGGGCCGTCACGTTGTCGCCCTCAGCCAGTTCGATCTGCGGCAGACGGTCCCGCTGATCCATGGAGGCGATCAACGCACGCAGCGGCAACAGCATCTGGCTCACGTGGGCCGGCAGCACCGGGCACACCGACATGTCGGCAACATAACGCGACTTGCGCTCGTGAAAGCCGATCAGCACCTGCCCCTTCTTCAGCACGTGCCGCACCGACAGCCGCGCCCGATAGCGGTAGCCCCAGGACGGCCCATGAATGGGCGGCAGCATCTGACCGGGGCGCACCTTGGCCAGGTGCCAGAGGTTGTCTTCCAAGACACGTTGCTTGACAGCCACCTGGGCATCAGGTTGCAGGTGCTGCACCTTGCAGCCACCACAGGCGCCGGCGTGCAGGCCGAAATGGGGACAGGCCGGCCGTACCCGCTGCGGACTCTCCCGCAGCAGCGACACCACCTGGGCCTGCTCCCACTGATTCTTGCGCCGGTGAACTTGCACCGTCACGCGCTCGAAGGGCAGCGCGCCCTCGATGAAGACCACCTTGCCGTCAGCGCGGCGGGCCACGCCCTGCCCCTCCAAATCCAGCGATTCGACGTTCAGGGCTTCCGAGGTGTCTTGCATTGCAAGATTATCGATGCGGCAACACAAAAGCCGCCCGAAGGCGGCTGTCGTGTGTCGCAAGCTTGAGCGGGGTACGGTGCAGGCTGACCACCCCACCTCACCTCAGGCTGCGGCTCACTCCTTGGGCGGCTCAGCGTATTCGGAGACGACCTTCCAGCGAGCGTCTTGCAGTTGCGACAGGCGGAAAGCGCTGCTGCCCAGGCGCTTCTGGGGTCCGAAGGTCGCGGGTGCGCTGCCGAAGATGTCGCTTGGCACGGTCATCGTGTCCATGGCCTTGATGAAGCTGTCCGTGGTCAAGCCGGGACCAGCCTTCTGCATCGCGCGCACGAAGGTGTTCACGATGATGTACCCGTAGGCCGAGAAGACGGTGGGGTCCTCATTGAACTTGGTCTTGTACTTGTTGGCCCAGAATCGCAAAGGCTGTGAAGCCTCATCCAGGTAGGGGTTCTGCACCGTCATCGTGGCGTACAGCCCGTCCATCGCCTTGCCGCCTAACTTGTGGATCAGGTCGGTGTAGGCCGCGCTGGTGCCCAGGAAAGTGGGGCTGAAACCGGTCTTGCGGCTCTCGGCAATGGTGCCGATGGTCTCGCGGATGATGGTGCCCAGCACCACCATGTCGCAGCCCGAGGACTTCATCTTGGCCACCTGGGAAGAGAAGTCGGTCGCGCCTCGCTTGAAGGTGGTCTTCTCGGTGAAGGTCATGCCAATCGTCTTCAGCCCCGCCTCACCACCGCGCATGACTTCCAGGCCGAACTCGTCGTCCTGATAGATCGTGCAGACCTTCTTGGCGCTCTTTTCCTTCACCAGCTTCGGCAGTGCGCCACGGACTTGGTCATAGTAAGTGGCCGCGAAGGAGTACTTCAGGCGGTGGAACGGGTCGTACATCTCGCGCGCCGCCGTCACCGGGAAGAAGTTGATGACGTTCTTCTCGAACTGGATCGGCATCGCCGCCATGTTCTGGGCCGTGCCGATGTGGCCGAGCACCGCAAAGACCTTGTCCTGGTTCACCAGCTTCTGGGCCGCGAGCGCCGCCTTGCGGGGGTCGTAAGCGGAGTCCTCCACCAGGAGCTTGAGCTTGCGACCGTTGACGCCGCCCTGCTCATTGACCTCATCCACTGCCAGCAGCAGGCCGTTGCGGACCTGCTTGCCGAAGCCTGCGATGGGGCCGGACAGGTCCTGGATCGAGCCGAGCAGCACCTCGCCCTTGCTCACGCCCTGGGTGGCCTGCGCCCAGCTGAAGGTGGAGGCGAACGCCAACGCAAGGCCGGCGGCCATCCGGTAGGTGGACTTCATCAATGGTCTCCTTGGATCGTTGTCAGGCGATGTGCCCGCAATCAAGCCACTAATCCTAGCGCCCTGGCGGCAACCCGTGGCTGCTCGGAAACGCTGAGCCCCACCGCTCTGGGGTCATTTGTCCCCACGCGTCAACTGGTCAACGCGTGGGCAGCAACCGGGCCGGGTCGACGGGCTTGCCCAGACGGCGGATCTCGAAATGCAGCTTGACCTGATCCGCGTCGCTGGAACCCATCTCGGCGATCTTCTGGCCACGCCTGACGGCCTGATCTTCTTTGACCAGCAGGGCCTGGTTGTGCGCATAGGCCGTCAGAAAAGTGCTGTTGTGCTTGACGATCACGAGGTTTCCGTAACCGCGCAGGCCTGAACCTGCATAGACCACGCGCCCGTCAGCCGCGGCCAGCACCGGGTCGCCCGCCTTTCCCGACAACGAGATGCCCTTGGCACCGCGCGCCTCATCAAACCCCGCGACCACGGTGCCTGCGGCCGGCCAACCCCACTCGACGGCCTCATCGGCCGTTCGTGCGGGCGCCTGTGCCGGAGCTGCGGCTGGGCCAGTGCCGGCCTGCGCAGCGGGCGGCGCGCCAGTCGCCGCTGCCGCAGGGGCCGAGACGCTAGCGGACCCGACAGCCCCCCGTTCTGCGATCGCGCCAGAGCCCGTGGTCACCGCAGGGCTCGCAGCAGGCTCCGCGCCTGCCGGGCGGTTGTCCAAAGGCCGGCTCTCCACCCGTCCCGGTCCAGGCACGGGCCGTGGAGTGGCAACGGCCAGGTCCGGCGAAGGCGGGGCGATCCTCAGCACCTGACCCACTTCAATGAGATTGGGGTTCTCGACCCCGCTCCACCGGGCAATATCGCGCCAGTTCTGACCCGTATCCAGTCCAATCCGAATCAGGGTGTCCCCCGGCTTCACCACATAAGTGCTGGGCGCAGCAGTCGTGGCGGCGGGCGTGACAGGCACAGGGGTGCTGGGCGAGGCCACCGTGGGGGAAGAGGGCAGCGAAGGTGCCGGCGGCGGCTTGGCCAAAGGAGCGGCGCTGACGACGGGCCGGGAGGGTGAGCCGATGGGTGCCCTGTCTTCGACCGGAGCGCGGCCGGGGGTGGAAGAACATCCTGCAACCCATGCCGCGAGGGCCGTTGCAAGCGCAGCGGTTAGACAACTTGCGCACCTCCTCCCATGCGACAAGCGTCTGGACCAGGGGAAGGACATATGGGCGTTCACAGCGTGCCAGATTCTAGGGGGACGAAGTGAACCCCATCGTGAATACTGCGGCGCCAACCCGTCTCCGCGCGGTCCACCACCACCAGTACCTGCCCCCCATGCCGCTCGCTGTGGGTGGGCGCCACCAGCCGCCCTCCAGGCGCGAGTTGGTCCAGCCAAGCTTGAGGGATGTCCTCTCCACCAGCGGCCGCGATGATGGCGTCAAATGGTGCAGATGGAGCGTGTCCCAACCGCCCGTCACCGAACAACAGGCGGGCCTGGTTCAAGCCGAGTTGACGTAACTGCGCCTTGGCACGCTCGTGCAGGGGGCGGATGCGTTCCATAGACGTCACCCGACGGGCCAGCATGCACAGCACAGCCGCCTGGTAGCCACAGCCCGTGCCAATTTCCAGCACATGGCCCAGGGGCGGCGAGGAGCGGCCGGTCTCGTTCGACTTACCTTGCATCAGCAAGGTGATCATCCGCGCCACCACGGTGGGTTTGGAGATGGTCTGACCATGGCCGATGGGCAGGCTGGTGTCCTCATAGGCCTGGATGGCCAGCGCGGAGTCGACGAACAAGTGCCGAGGCACGCGCGACATCGCCTCCAGCACGGTGGCGTCCAGGGTCAAGGCACCGCGACGCAAGCGCTCCACCATGCGCCACCGGACCGTCTCGGAGTCCAGACCCAGCCCCGCGGGGATGTCCCGCCTCAGCGCCGCCGTAGCCGCCTCCCGCACGGGCCGCTGCGGCCGCAGGACTTCGGTGGTCCCGGCCGGAGGGGACCCACTCCCTGCAGGCCAGGATGCTGGGAAGCGCCTGGGCCGACCAGACGTCGGCGCCACGTTCAACGCCCTCGCAGGCCCTGGGCCCAGTCGGACAGGCGGGCGTGGTCCGTCAGGTCCACCTGCAAGGGCGTGATCGACACGCACCCGTTGGCGGTGGCGTGAAAGTCCGTGCCCTCCCCGGCGTCTCTGGCATCACCCGCTGGACCGATCCAGTAGATCGGATCCCCGCGCGGGTTGAGTTGACGCACCACCGGCTGGCTGGCATGGCGACGGCCCAACCGAGTGACCACCCTGGGCAGCGACAACGCGTCCGCGCGGTTGGGAATGTTGACGTTGAGCAGCCAGGGCCCAGGGGCCTCGCGCGCCAGGGCCTGTTCCACGATCGCACGGGCCGTGGAAGCGGCCGCCTCCAGGTCTGACCAGCCTTTCTCGACCTGCGAGAAGGCAATGGACCGCAGACCAAAGAGGTAGCCCTCCATGGCAGCGGCCACGGTGCCCGAATAAAGGGTGTCGTCACCCATGTTGGCGCCGTTGTTGATGCCCGACAGCACCAGATCCGGCCGGTGGGGCAACAGGCCGGTGAGCGCCACGTGCACGCAGTCGGAAGGCGTGCCATTGACCACGCGGAACAGTCTTGAGCGGTCGAACCCCGGCGCCTCAAAGACGGACAAGGGGCGCGACAGGGTCAGCGCGTTCGAGGTGCCGCTGGCGTTCTGCTCTGGGGCGATGACGTCCACCTCCCCCAGACTCTCGCAGGCCCGCACCAAAGCGGCCAGACCTGGCGCCAGGTAACCATCGTCGTTGGCAATGAGGAATCGCATCTTCGAAGTGTAGAGGCGGCACCGTGCACAGCTTGACCAGGACTGGGAACCATGAGTCAGGCCTCTGAAAAGAAAACGGCCCCAAGGGGCCGCGTTTCGTGGATCTGTTGGGGTGGCTGATGGGACTCGAACCCACGACGACCAGAATCACAATCTGGGACTCTACCAACTGAGCTACAGCCACCGCAG
>CAYSOD010000270.1:0-5848 GCA_964432385.1 uncultured Rubrivivax sp. | reverse complement strand
CAGGCACGCTGCGCTGCGGGTCGTCGGTGTCCAGGCCGTAGCCTGCCAGGGTGGACAGCTCCAGGAAAGGCGCGCCTGCGTCCAGCAGCAATGCCACGCGCTCTCGCGGCAGCAACTGCCCGCGCTGCTCGAAACGCCCGCGTGAGGCGGCCGACTTCGCCTTGGTGCGCTGCTCGAGCTCGCGAACCCGCTCCAGCAGGTCGAGCATGCCGGCGCGCTGGGCCTGGTAACCCGGGCTGCCGACGGAGACGGTGGATTCGATCAGGGCCATGCAGCGGTGCGGATCAGGTCAGGTGTGGAGGCAGTGTGCCGGCGTCCTCGGGGGTCAGCGTGCGACGACGCCCTGCCGGCAGCTTAGGCAGACTGCCCGCTCGGCGTCTTGCGCCCAGTGGCTGCCGGTGCGCCGTGTCGCCACCAGGCACGGTGCTTGTCCAGCAATGCCGCCGGCGCGTAGGACATCTTGGTGCGCCGGAAGTTCGGCAGTCCGAGATCCTGCTCGAAGTTCAGCCACTTCAGGGGTGGCTCTGCTGTGGCGGCGCGGTGGCGCGCGTAGTGCTGGAACAAGGCCTGCGGCACACCCTTGAAACGTCCCAGCCCTTTGGCGAAGCGAATCACGTCCACGCCAGGCTGCAGCGCCTGGCCCAGCACGAAGCCGGCCGGCTCGCTGTCGGCACGCAGCAGCCACCCCCGCAGCCCCAGTTCGGCAGCCCATGCCAGGGCTTCGCGGCACGCGCCATCGTCGGCGTCACCGGCCGTCTTTCCCTTGTCCGCAAGCCAGCCCTGCAGCACCCCCTCGGCCTCGGCCCGCAAGGCCGGCCCGTAGGGCAGGATCTCGACGCGGTGCGCATCCAGTAGCTGCGCCACAAGGTTGCGCTTCTTGCGCAGCGCGCCGCCGCGGTAATGAAGGAAGTGGGACACCGGGTAGAGGTAGTCGGCATCGTCGCGAAGGGCCACCGTCGCGAACACCGAGGGGTCGAGCCGGCGGGCCTGGGGGGCAGACAGCGGGAAGAAGCCCTCGTGGCCCTGCAGCAGTTGCTCCAGCGCCGCGGCCGGCGCCTCGTGCAGCGGGAACAGCGCGAAGACATGCCGCATGCCGTCATAGGTGCGCCCGCTCAGATGCGGCCAGGGGCCGTCGACGAAGCGCCAGGCGTGCGCCTGCCGGAACAGGAACAGGTTCGAGAACGACCAGTCCGACAACGCCGACTCCGCGCTGCCTTCGGCCAGTTTCGCCATCAGCGCTTCGATGCGCGGGCGCAGCGCCAGCGTGAGGGACACACCGCCTGCACCCGACCCGCCGTCACCGACCTCCACACTCACGGGTTTTCGTACCGAGGACGGCGCACGCCGGGGGCCGGCCCGTCAGCAGGGGGCCCGGCGAAGCATTGCGCGATGGCCATCCACTGGCGCGCGGCCGGGCCCGATACCTGCAGCGAGGTGTCATCCACATGCCGTCGCTGTGTGACGACAAGGCAGAAGTCCTCGGCCGGGCCCCGTACCGACGACTCGGCACCCGGCTCACCCCAGGACCAGACTTGACCCCCCGGGGCCATCAGCTCGATCCGGGGTGGCATGCCCGGCTCCGGCAGCCCGCGGTTCGCGAAGGACCAGCCAAAGGTCGTCGCGCCGATGTGCGCAATGTGGCGCAACCGGTCGCTGGGGGGTCGGCGTCTGGGCAGCAGGTCCCAGACGTCCTGACCATGGGCCCAGGTTTCCATCAGGCGCGCTGTCACGAAGGAGCGTGCGCTCATCGAGGGCCCGTACCAAGGCAGGCGCGCCTTCGCGTCCAGACCGGACAAGGCCTGCACGAGGGCCTGGTAGCAGTTGCGCCAACGCTCCAGCAGTGCGCCCCCCTGCAGAGGTCCGAAATGAGCCCGCGCGACGGCGCTGATCTGGCCGCCTCGCGCCATCTGGTCGTTCAGTGCAGCAGCCCCGGCGCTGAAGGCGGGCTCATCGAGCACGGCCTGCAGCGCGGTTTCGTCGAAATAGCACAGGTGCGCCACCTCGTCCCATGCCGACCAGCCGTGGAAGGGCCCGCGCTGGTGCCACTGCGTGGCGCTGAGGGTGGTGCACAGGGCGTCGAGTTCGCGGTACTCGTCCAGCAGGTCCTGACAGGTCTGTTTCATCGCTCCATCGTCCTTGCGGCGGGCGGCCCGCCCCTTCGGCACCCGCATTAGAAGACAACACCGGCACCGAAGACAGGCCCGGCATCCGGTCAGCGCCTGGACACAAGCCGGTGCCGGCGGGGTGATGGCAGGATGACGACTGCCGGGGCCGGGATGCCGGCTTCGAACCCTGCGCTGCCTGCGGGGCACGCAACGTCCAGCCAAGGAAGCACATGGACCACAACCGCATGGACCGCATCATCCGCATCGGCGGCGCCTCCGGCTTCTGGGGCGACAGCATGGTGGCCGCACCGCAGCTCGTGGCAAAGGGCGCGCTGGACTACCTGGTGTTCGACTACCTGGCCGAGACCACCATGGCCGTGCTGGCCGGGGCGCGCGCCAAGCGGCCCGAGCTGGGCTACGCCACCGATTTCGTGGACATCGCGATGAAGGCGGTGCTGCCCGAGGTGATGCGCCAGGGCATCAAGGTGGTGGCCAACGCCGGCGGCATCCACCCCCAGGGCTGCGCCGATGCGCTGCGCGCCCTGGCCGACAGCCTGGGCCTGAAGCCGCGCATCGCCGTGGTGCTGGGCGACGACGTGAGCCCGCTGCTGCCCACCCTGCGCGCGGCCGGCACGCGCGATCTGGCCACGGGCCAGCCCCTGCCCGAGCGCGTGCTCAGCGCCAACGCCTACCTGGGCGCACTGCCGGTGGCGCGGGCGCTGGCCGAAGGCGCGGACATCGTCATCACCGGCCGCTGCGTGGACAGCGCGGTGACGCTGGGGCCGCTGATGCACGAGTTCGGCTGGACGGCGCAGGACCACGACCTGCTGGCCGCGGGCAGCCTGGCCGGGCACCTCATCGAGTGCGGCTGCCAGGCCACGGGCGGCCTGCACACCGACTGGCAGGACATCCCGGACTGGCCCGACATCGGCTACCCCGTCCTGGAGTGCCACGCCGACGGCCGCTTTGTCCTCGCCAAGCCCGAGGACACGGGCGGGCGCGTGCTGCGCGCGGCCGTAGCCGAGCAACTGCTGTACGAGATCGGCGACCCCGGCGCCTACCAACTGCCCGACGTGTGCTGCGATTTCCGCCACGTGCGCATCGAGCAGCAGGGGCCTGATCGCGTGGAAGTCAGCGGTGCCCGCGGAACCCCGCCCACGGCGCAGTACAAGGTGTCGGCCACCGCGCTGGACGGCTTTCGCTGCGCGGGTACGCTGGTGATCGTGGGCATGGACGCCGCCGCCAAGGCCCGGCGCACGGGCGAGGCCATCCTGCAGCGCGTGCGCCGCATCCTCCAGGCCCAGGGCCTGCCCGACTTCAAGGCCACGGCCGTGGAACTGCTGGGCGCCGAGACCCTGTACGGCCCCCACGCCCGCACCGGCGCGGCGCGCGAGGTGATGCTGCGCGTGGTGGCCGACCACGCGATGAAGCCGGCCCTTGAAATCTTCGCGCGCGAGATCGCGCCCGCGGGCACCTCCTGGTCCCCCGGCACCACCAGCCCGGGCGGCGGCCGGCCCTCGCCGTCGCCCCTGATCAAGCCCCTGGCCTTCTTCGTCGACAAGGCCGCGGTGCCGGTGCAGGTGGTGCTGGACGGGCAGGTGCTGGTGGTGGAGGTGCCGCTGGCCGGTCAGGCACCGCTGCTGCACGACACGCCCGAGCCCGCGCCCTGGGCAGACGGCACGGGCAAGAGCTCCGAGGCGCACATCGAGGTGCCCCTGGTGCGCCTGGCCTGGGCGCGCAGCGGCGACAAGGGCAACACCGCCAACATCGGCGTCATCGCACGCCGGCCCGAATGGCTGCCGCTGCTGTGGGCGCGCCTGACCCCGCAGGCGGTGCGTGATTACCTGGCCCACCTGGTACAGGGCCCGGTGGAGCGCTTTCACCTGCCAGGCATCCACGCCATGAACTTCGTGCTGCACGAGGCCCTGGACGGCGGCGGCCCCGCCTCGCGCCGCATGGACCCGCTGGGCAAGGGCCTGGCGCAGATCCTGCTGGACATGCCGGTGAGGGTGCCGGCGTCGTGGCTGGGTGAATAAGCGTGAGGGTCTGACGTGGCACGATGACGTCAGGTTTGTCGACCCCCACCCCCACCCCGTCCACGCCGCGCCGGCACGCGCAACCCCAGCGCGGATGATCCCCTTAAACCATGACCTCACCTCACCCCACGCGCCGCCCCACCCGTCGCCGCTTCCTGCTGACCACGATGGGCGTCAGCACCGCAGCCGGAGGCCTGGCCATCGGCTGGAGCCTGATGCCGCCTCGCCAGCGCCTGGTGCCTTCGCAACCCTTGCCCGCGCCAGAAGGTGAAAGGTCCTTCAACGGTTGGCTGCGTATCGGCCGTGACGACCGCGTCACAGTGATGGTGCCCAAGTCGGAGATGGGCCAGGGCGTGTTGACAGGGCTGGCCATGGTGCTGGCCGACGAGCTCGACGCCGACTGGGCGCAGGTGCGGGTCGAGCATCCGCCCATCGACGCGATCTACAACAACCTGGCCACCGTGGTGGACGGGCTGCCCTTCCACCCCGACGACCTGGGCCTGATCAAGCGCCTGGCCAGCCGCATGACCGCGCGCACGGTGCGTGAGATCGGCCTGATGGTCACGGGCGGCAGCTCCAGCATGAAGGACCTGTGGCTGCCCATGCGTGAAGCCGGGGCGTCGGCACGCGCCATGCTGGTGGCTGCCGCCGCGGCGCAGTGGGGCGTGCAGGCCGCCGAGCTGCGCGTCGAGCGCGGCCGCGTGTACCACGCTGCAGGCCGCAGCGCGAGTTTCGGGGAACTGGCCGAAGCCGCTGCAAAACTGCCCCTGCCCGGCAGCGTGACCCTGAAGACGCCCGCGCAGTTCAAGCTGATCGGCCAGCCGCTTCCGCGCCTGGAAGCGGGCGCCAAGACCACGGGCAGCGCGGTCTTTGGCATCGACGTGCGGCGCCCGGGCATGCTGTACGCCACGGTCTCGATGTGCCCGACGCTGGGCGGGCGCGTGGCTTCGTTCGACGCCAAGGCGGCGCTGGCCTCACCCGGCGTAAAGAAGGTGCTGGCGGTGGACGGGCAAGCCGGCGGCACGGCCGGGGTGGCGGTGATCGCCGACACACCCTGGCATGCGCTCAAGGGCGTCGGGCTCGTGGCGGTGCAGTGGGACGAGCAGGTGCCGGCAGCCGCTTTCGACAGCGCTGCCGCGCTCGACCGTCTGGCACAGACGCTGGATCAGGAGGACGGCTTCGCGTTCCATCGCGTGGGCGACGTGGATGCCGCCCTGGCCCAGGCCGCCAAGAAACTTCGCGCCGAATACCGCGCGCCCTGGCTCGCGCACATGGCACTGGAGCCCATGAACTGCACGGTGCAGCTGCGCGACGGCCGCGCCGAGGTGTGGGCGCCCACGCAGGTGCCGGGTCTGGCCCGCCGCGCGGCGGCCCGGGCCCTGGGCATCGCACCCGAACGCGTCGAGGTGCATGTCACGCTGCTGGGCGGGGGCTTCGGGCGGCGCCTGGAGGTCGACTTCATCGGCCAAGCTGCGGCCATCGCCCGTGCAGCCGAGGGTACGCCCGTGCAGACCTTCTGGAACCGCGCCGAGGACACGCGGCACGACTTCTACCGCCCAGCCTGCGTGGCGCGCTTTGACGCGGGCTTCGACGCGCAAGGCCGCCTGACGGCATGGCGCAGCGTCTCGGCGGGGCAGGCCATCGTGCCAGCATTCCTGGAGCGCAGCTTCGGCCTGCCGGGCGCGGGGCCGGACAAGACCACGGCCG
>CAYSOD010000269.1:0-5863 GCA_964432385.1 uncultured Rubrivivax sp. | reverse complement strand
TGCTGGACATCCAGCCGCCCAAGAAGAGCGACCGCTCCAAGGCCGAGCCGGCCACCGTCTGACGGCCCCTATGGTTCCTGATCGGCGCTGGCCGCCTCGGCCGCAGGGGTGTCCTGCAGGCGCGTGAGCGGGTCCTGCCGAAAGTATCGCCTGAGCAGCTCGTACACGGCGGGCTGCTCCGCGTGCAAGCCTCTCGGCGCGACGAAGAACGCTTCGCTGGCCACGGCAAAGAACTCGTCCACCGACTCGGCGCCGTAAGGGTCCACGGTGGTGGGTTCACCAGCGTCCACTGCTGCCTGGAAGGCCTCGTAGGCCGCCTGAAAGGTGCGGCGCCATTGCGTCACGCTGATGTCGGCGGGCAAGATCGGGGTGCCGTCCGGCAGGCCGTCGGCCATGTCCAGCACATGCGCGAACTCGTGGATCACCACGTTGTAGGCCTGGGAGGCCTTGGCACCGGCTGAGCGCACGTCACGCCAGGACAACATCACCGGCCCGCCCTGCACGGCCTCGCCAGACAGCGTCTCCTCGAACTCGTGCACGACGCCGTCCTCGTCTTGGAACTCCCGGCGTACCCGTGCCAGACCAGGATGCACCACGATACCGACGAAGCCGTCATAGGCCGCCAGACCCAGGTTCAGCACAGGCAAGCAGGCCTGTGCAGCGATGGCCACGGCCATGTCGTCCGTCACCACCAGGCCGTGCGCCCCCGTGAACTCCTTGCGGTCCAGAAAAAGGCTGGTCAGCCGTCGCAGCGCCGCCTCCTCGGCCGTGCCCCCGCGGGGCAGGAACGGAAAGCGCTTGAGCGTGCGTCGCCACAGAAGGTCGGGGATGGGCTTGCGGGCCACTGCCGCCTCTTCGCGATGCTGCCGCAGACGGCTGATCAAGCGCTCCCACATGCCTGCGCCGCGCTCAAGCGCTCATCGGGCTGGTTCGGATCGCTGCACCTTTGCAGGGTGCACGGCGGCTCAGTCCCTGAGCATCCAGCCTGACTATCTCGGCCCGGCCCGCGCCATCCGCTGGTCCGTCGATGTCCCAATCGCTCAGCACCACCCGGCCGAGGCCGTTCTCCCAGTCCTCGTTGCCGGGGCGGTGGGTGTGCCCGTGGAGAAGGGTGACGGCTTGCGCCTGTTCCAGCCAGCCGATCGCTTCGGTGCGGTCCACATCGGCCCACAGGCTGGGGTCTGGTGCTGCGGCCTTGCGTGAGCGACTCTCTGATCGGATGCGGCTGGCAAGCTCCCAGCGCGCCGCGAAGGGTTGGGCCAGGAAGTCCTGCTGCCACTGTGCGCTGCGGACCATCTTCCGAAACTGCTGGTACGGTTCATCTTCAAGGCACAAGGCATCGCCGTGCGTGAGCAGCCAGACACGGCCGAAGGCGTCGAGCCGCAGGGGGTCCGGCAGCAGATGCAGGCTTGCCATCCGCATGAACGCCGGCCCGATCAGAAAGTCCCGGTTGCCGTGCATGAAGCCCAGCCAGCGGAGGCCGGCTTGAGCGGCCAGGGCATCCGCGCAGGCCCGCTCGAAAGCGCGATGCCCTTGGTCGTCACCGACCCAGACCTCGAACAGGTCACCCAGGATGAACACCGCGTCAGCGTCGGTATGCGCCAGGTGCTCAAAGAAGGCCTGGGTTGTCTTGGGCAAGGCCTCGCACAGGTGCAGATCAGAGACGAGGTCGATGGCCCGCCAGTGCTGCGGGGCCGTGAACTGGGCGATGTCAGGCACAGCGACCTGCAGCCTCAGAGCAACGCCCTCAGACCACCTCGACGGCTTTGTCGATGGTCACGCTTTCCAGCGGCACGTCGTCATGGAACCCGCGCCGGCCCGTCTTGACCGCCTCGATCGTGTCCACCACGTCGTGGCCGGCCACCACCTTGCCGAACACGGCATAACCCCAGCCCTGAGAGTTCGGAGCGCGGAAGTTCAGGAACGCGTTGTCAGCGGCGTTGATGAAGAACTGTGCGGTGGCGCTGTGAGGGTCGGACGTGCGGGCCATGGCCACGGTGTACTTGGCGTTGAGCAGGCCGTTGTCTGCCTCGTTGGTGATGGGCGACCGAGTGCCCTTTTGCTTCATGTCAGCGTCCATGCCGCCGCCCTGGATCATGAAGCCCTTGATCACGCGGTGGAACACCGTGCCGTCGTAATGGCCCGCCTTGACGTAGGCCAGGAAGTTCTCCACGCTCAGCGGCGCCTTGGCGTCGTCGAGTTCGAGTTGGATCACTCCAGCAGAGGTGTGCAGTTCAACAGTCTTGGCCATGTCAGTTCTCCAAAGTAGCCTTGCGAATCGTGATGGGGGTGGCTGGAACGTTCTGGTGCGGCCCGCGCGAGACCGTGGGCACGTTCTTGATGCGATCCACCACCTCCATGCCCGCAATCACCCTGCCGAAGACGGCATAACCGTTGCCATCGCGGGCATTGGCGGCATCCAGGAACGCGTTGTCGCGCACGTTGATGAAGAACTGTGCGGTGGCGGAGTCGGGCACCATGGTGCGGGCCATGGCCACCGTACCTCTCACGTTCTGCAGGCCGTTGCGCGATTCCAGCGGAATGGGCGCGCGAGTGGCCTTCTCCACCATGTTGGCCTGCATGCCACCGCCCTGGATCATGAAGTTGTCGATCACGCGATGGAAGATCGTGCCGTCGTAGTGGCCCGACTTCACGTACTGGATGAAGTTGTCCACGGTGCGGGGCGCCTTGTCACGGTCCAGTTCGATCGTGATATCGCCCTCTGAGGTGGCCAGCAGCACCTTTTGCGCCCAGGCGCTCCAAGGCAGTGCAGCACAAAACAGCAGAGCAGCCAATCCACGCACCCAGCGGGGTGTTGGTAGCGACTTCAGCGATGCGGGGCAGACGTCCATAGCAAATGAGTAACAACGTGAGGAGGGGCCATGTGGCTTGGCGCCAGAGCGCGTCACAGGCGAGGGCGCGGACCTGCGCTGCGCGGCAGTCTATCCGCAGCCCACCGCTATACTGGACCGAAGGGCCTGAGGGCTCTTTTTCTTACCCTGCTTATCACCCGTCAGCCCCAGCCCTGGGGCCGCTCCCGTGTTTCCACGGAACGCCGCCGCGCATGAGCCTGCAGATCCACAACTCGCTGACGCGCCGCGTCGAACCCTTCCAGCCCATTGAACCTGGTCAGGTCCGCATGTACGTGTGCGGCATCACGGTCTACGACCTGTGCCACATGGGCCATGCGCGGATGATGTTGGCGTTTGACATCGTGCAGCGCTGGCTGAAGGCCAGCGGCTGGGCGGTGACCTACGTGCGCAATATCACGGACATCGACGACAAGATCATCCGCAGAGCCCTCGAGCGCGGGGTGCCGATCAAGACGCTCACCGAAGAGATGATCGAGCAGATGCACCAGGACCTGGACGCCCTGGGCGTGCAGCGTCCGACGCATGAACCTCGGGCCACAGCCTATGTGCCGCAGATGCTGGATCTGATCTCGCGCCTGGAGGCCAAGGGGCTGGCCTACCGGGCTGACAACGGAGATGTGAACTTCGCCGTGCGGAAGTTTGCGGGCTACGGCAAGCTCTCGGGCAAGTCCATCGATGAGTTGCGAGCGGGTGAGCGTGTGGCCGTGGCCACCGGCAAGGATGACCCCCTGGATTTCGTGCTATGGAAAGCGGCCAAGCCGGAGGAGCCTGCGGACGCCAAGTGGGCCAGCGCCTATGGAGAAGGCCGTCCAGGCTGGCACATCGAGTGCTCGGCCATGGGGTGCACACTGCTGGGTGAGCATTTCGACATCCACGGCGGTGGGCTGGATTTGCAGTTCCCTCACCATGAAAACGAGATCGCGCAGAGCGAAGGCGCCACGGGGCGGCCCTTCGTCAACGTCTGGATGCACAACGGCTTCGTCAACGTGGACAACGAGAAGATGTCCAAGTCGCTGGGCAACTTCTTCACCATCAGGGATGTGCTCCAGCGCTACGACGGGGAAACCGTGCGCTGCCTCATGCTGCGCACCCACTATCGCAGCCCCTTCAACTTCAGCGACGCCCACCTCGATGACGCCCGCAGTGCGCTGCGTCGCCTGTACGGCGCGCTGGACGCGGTGGCGGCGCCCGCCCTCGAGATTGACTGGTCCACGGGTGCCGCGGCACATTTCCGTGAGGCGATGGACGACGACTTCAACACGCCGGCGGCGATGGCCGTGCTGTTCGATTTGGCCTCGGAAGTGCACCGCCACCGGGACCTTCAACAAGCTGGTCAGCTCAAGGCCTTGGGCGGTGTGCTGGGCTTGTTGCAGCAGGAGCCGCGTGCCTTCCTGCAGGGCGGCTCTGGCGCGTCTTCTCCAACCCTTGACGCTGCCGGCATTGAACAGCGGATCCGCGACCGCGCCGCTGCCAAGAAGGCCCGGGACTTCGCCGCGGCGGACGCCATCCGCGCCGAACTGGCATCACAAGGCGTTGAGCTGAAAGACACGCCGCAAGGCACCACGTGGGTGCGCGCGTGACGGGCCCCCTTGGCTCGCAGCTTGCTGGAACGCCGGAACTTTCGCTGTGAGAACTTCGTCGTGACCACCGCTTCACCCTCACCGCCCGAGCCGGCTTGGGACTGCCCAGCATCTCCTGACTATTGGGACGTCGCGTGCAAGCACCTCAAGCGCAATGACCGGGTCATGAAGCGGCTCATTCCGCGCTTTGGCGAGGCCCGGCTGCAAAGTCGTGGTGACGCCTTCACAACCTTGTCGCGCTCGGTCGTCGGCCAGCAGATCTCGGTCAAGGCAGCGCAGTCGGTGTGGAACCGGTTCGCGGCCCTGGTCAATCCGCAGGACGGGCCGCTGCTGCCCTCGGCCGTGCTGAAACAGGAGATTGCGGCGCTGCGTTCGGCCGGCCTGTCGGCACGCAAGGCGGAGTACCTGCTGGACCTGGCCGCGCATTTCAGCAGCGGCCGCGTGCACGTGTCTCAGTGGGACGCCATGGCCGATGAAGACATCATTGAGGAGCTGGTGGCCATCCGCGGCATTGGCCGGTGGACGGCCGAGATGTTCCTGATCTTCCACCTCATGAGACCCGACGTACTTCCGTTGGATGATCTGGGGCTCATCAAAGGCATCAGCCTGAACTATTTCAGCGGGGAGACGGTCTCCCGCGCCGAAGCTCGCGAGGTGGCCGAGGCCTGGGCCCCGTACCGCTCGGTCGCAACGTGGTACCTCTGGAGGAGCCTGGACCCGCTGCCGGTAGACTATTGAGCCTGAGTCTTCGGCCAACCTTCGGCTAAACGCCCTGTACCGATGAGCAAGAAGCACTTTCTGGAGTTCGAGCATCCGATCGCGGAACTCGAGACCCGCATCGACGAGTTGCGCTACGTGCAGAACGAGTCAGCGGTGGATATCTCCGACGAAATCGACCGTCTCAGCCAGAAGAGCCAGCAACTCACCAAGGACATCTATTCCAGCCTGACGCCCTGGCAGGTCACGCAGATCGCCCGGCACCCCCAGCGCCCCTATACCCTGGACTATGTCCAGGAGATCTTCACGGATTTCCAGGAGCTTCACGGCGACCGCGCCTTCGCTGATGATCTGTCCATCGTGGGCGGCCTGGCACGGTTCAACGGGCAGGCCTGCATGGTGCTGGGCCACCAGAAAGGCCGGGACACCAAGGAGCGGGCCACGCGCAACTTCGGCATGTCACGCCCTGAGGGCTATCGCAAGGCGCTTCGGCTGATGAAGCTGGCGCAGAAGTTCCGCCTGCCGGTGTTCACCTTTGTGGACACGCCGGGCGCCTATCCGGGCATCGGGGCCGAAGAGCGTGGCCAGAGCGAGGCCATCGGGCGCAACATCTTCGAGATGGCACAGCTCGAGGTGCCCATCGTCACCACCATCATCGGGGAAGGGGGGTCGGGCGGTGCCCTGGCCATCAGC
>CAYSOD010000268.1:2550-5897 GCA_964432385.1 uncultured Rubrivivax sp. | reverse complement strand
AGCTTTACATTACGCTCTCAGCCCCCTCTAGCGAAGCGCTCTCGTAAGCGCGTTTGCTCCGGGGACCGAACACCCACAAGGATAGCTCGGCTGGCTTCATAAGTACCCTTCAGACACGCAT
The DNA here is from genome assembly GCA_964432385.1 of uncultured Rubrivivax sp. Taxonomy (GTDB): domain Bacteria; phylum Pseudomonadota; class Gammaproteobacteria; order Burkholderiales; family Burkholderiaceae_C; genus Rubrivivax. Next base: position 5,776 of record CAYSOD010000268.1, on the reverse strand, counting down.
TACGTGACTCCCAGACTTCTTTCGGCTCGCTTGAGAGTCTCCCGAACGAGCCCTTACCGCCGGATGAATGTCCTGTCGTCGAATGCGTGTTGTATGGCGAGTTCAGTCAGGACGATGACGAGCTTGATCCTCACTTTGAAATCAGCACTATTAACCCGACGATGTGTGCGACTGGGATACATCGGTAGCCGCCGAAAATTGCTGGGCACCATCGTCTGAGGACACCACAATGGGAGAATGGCGGGCCGGCTTGCGAATCATGATTGACTATTAATCCAAACTGGCAAAGAGCGTTAATGGACGAATCAATCAACCAGATACATTGAGCACCCACATACGGCCGAAATGCCTGTTCACATCCCGCCGCACTTCAGGCCTCAAGTTGAGTTCAGAAGTCGAAATTGGCCACAGTCACAGAAACAGGCGGAGAGCCTCGCAAAGATCCCGAAGACGCCTTCCGGAGCCTAGTCCTGACTCCAATCCCGGCTTGAAGCATCCTTTGGCCGTCTTGATAGCCAGATGCGCACTCTGTTATCTGGGGCGACGAGACCCGATAGTTCTGGTGAGAGAGCGCCCACGTCGTGGCCAACTCGTTAGGGGTCTACCTGTTCCTCCACGCCCAGAGCCTGATCCCAGCCTTCCGAGGCAAGGTACCGCTGCTCTCACCCACCGTGGCTGAGTTCGCCAAGCCGGATCAGTTCACCCACTTCATGCCGCCCTACCCTACGCGGCTGATGGAGCTGGCCACCGCAGGCAAGCTGCCGCCACCTGCTCAAGCCGAGATTCATGTTGGGTCGGAGGACTCGCAGGCCAAACCTGAGCAAGTCAGCAAGCTGGGATTGCTCATCAACGTACCCGTGTATGTGATGCCAGCCAACGGCCACATGCTCGACCACGGCTACGTCAAGGGGGTACTGGACCGGTCGGTTTGCTTGACCTGAAGTAGGGCTTCGCCCGATCTTGAGGAGCCCTGTACGCATCACTCACTGACGTTGTTTTCCGACGCCGCCGGCTTACAACCGGAGCAACAAGCAGCGCAAGGTCTCATCTACGTGCGCGGCCTCTTCGAGCAGGCGCTTCTTCTTGCCGACCATGTTGTCGAACAGGCATCGGTCAAAGCCCCCTCTCCTGGCCTTGAGCGCTTGGATCTGCTGCTCCAGCCGCGCGGCCTCGGCTAGCAGGTACTGAAGTCTGGCCGTGAAGGCCCCGATCACGTTGGAGTCGGCACTCTGCCGGGTCTGCATCACCACGGCGATCAGGCCGAGCAGGAGGGCGAACGACGAGACCAGTCCGTCGAGCGCGGTGAACGCTTGGCCGAAGTCGGACAGTGATGTCGGCCTTGAAAGGCCGCTGAGTCCGTCAGGCAACCATCCGGGATCGACTGCGCCGACCAGGAAGGAGGCGAAGGCCGTCCACAGGGCCACCGCTATCAAGGCGGCCAGGAGCAGGAGCTTCTTCATCTCAACGAGTTCCTTCGGTGTGGGTTTCCAGGCGATGGGTGTCCAACTGGCTCAGCCAATGCATGACGGACAGGACATGGCTCCGTAGACGACCCCCATCAAAACGATGGAGACGCCTTGTCGAAGCCAAACTCAGAATCAGGTCCGGTCCGTCCCTACTGACGTCTTCTACAAGGCGAAACGTTCCGTGGGTATGGCTCTTTTCACGTTGGCCTAGGTCCTGCACGGCCGAGACTAGGCACGGATCGATTTGTGGCTCTAGCTTGGCGAAGCCCGCCACTCGAACGGTGATCCGGTCGTGGTGGTGGCGTGTGATGATCTGGCAGTGCTGCGTTAGGTAAAGGCAGATGTGTTGGAGCTCCCAGAGCATGTCCTCTGCGCGCGGGCCTTCCGCGTCGTGACAAGCTACTTCGTGCAGTGGATCGTCAGACTCGTCGGCAATGTTGAAAGGCGGGGCAGTCGTCGCTAGGAACTCCGCTGCTCGCGGTAGGTAAGGCGATGAAGCAAATGCTCTCAGACCATTCGACATGGTCGTGCTCGCTGACCATGAACGAACTTCATGAGTTCGCTTTGGTTGCCACACCGGCAAGACGCCGCGCAGCACATCCAACGTCACAACGGTTGGTTTAGGGTTCACTGAATATGCTCCTGGCTCGACCCGGAGCTAACTGCGAGCGGCCCCAAAGTAGGACCTCGTGATAGGCTGGCTATAAATTGATATACAAAAGCATCAAACGCTTCGGAAAGCTGGCGCATGATGCGCATTATAGGTATTGTTATATGTTTTTTGCTACCTTTTGCTGCTTTTGCTTTTCAAAAGCTCCTTGAAGCAATCACATGATCAGGTTTCGACTAGCTGAGCAGATTGAACGCAAGCAGTTCAGCGAGGGTCGGCGAATCACCATCGGTGAAGTCGCTGAGTCAACGGGCGTTAACCGGATGACCCTGTCCAAGCTGCTCAATCAGAAGGGCTACAGCACCGGTACAGAAATCCTCGATCGCCTGTGCGCGTACTTCGACTGCCGCATCGAGGATCTAGTGGAGTACGTGAAGAAGAACCCTAACGAGTGATCGACGGAGGTCTAGTCCAACGAGATGCGGTCTACTCCGATGGTTAGGCGTACTTGCCGGGCGTCGCTTGACTGAAGGCGTGGCCTCGGCGAGTGAGGTACCGGCCGGTAGCCTTTCGCTCACACCTCCCCAGTCCCACGAGCGAGAGCTTCAAGGAGGTGCGTGCAATTCAAGGCATCGCTTGCAAAAAGAAGCCACAAGTCACTAAAGTACACACACTTTAGTACATACATGTCGGTCATGGCAGCTCTCACTACTCGCGTCTTCAACAACGGCAACAGTCAGGCTGTGCGCATTCCTGCGGAGTTCCGGTTGGACACTGATCGAGTGAGCATCTCACGTAACGAGTGGGGCGACTTGGTCATCCACCCACTGCGGGGAGAGCGCGGTGCAGCGTTGCTTGATGCCCTGCGCGGCGTAGGCGAGGTCGACGAGTCGTTCATTACCGCGCTGGAGGCTGACCGGGCCAACCGCGAACCCACACAGGAGCGCGAGGCCCTGTGATCTACCTGCTGGATTCCAACATCCTGATCTTTCTGATCAAGAACCAACCTCCAGCAATTGCACATCGTGTAAACACCTTGCCAGAGGATTCTCGACTGTGCATGTCCTTCATCACATGGGCAGAGCTGCTCAAGGGCACCGAACGAAGCACTCGCAAGCCAGAGGTACTGCGCCGTCTAGACGCGCTTGCC
>CAYSOD010000268.1:0-2450 GCA_964432385.1 uncultured Rubrivivax sp. | reverse complement strand
CACCGAACGAAGCACTCGCAAGCCAGAGGTACTGCGCCGTCTAGACGCGCTTGCCGAGGACGCAACGCTGGTCACAAACAACACGCGTGAGTTTCAGCGCGTAGCGGGCTTAAGCTTGGAAAGCTGGGTGCCTTCAGTCTGACCCGTGGAGCCTACGAACCTCGCGACAGTGCGAACTCAAGGAGTTCCTTGTCCGTGACTTCTCCGGGCCACAGGCTGCTAGCCAGCCACCGAAAGAAGGTACTGGCGGCGACACGACTCTTGACCTGATCTCGACGCCACGCTCTGGCTATTGGTGCGGCCAACTCTGGCAAGTGCTCAGCCTCGAAGGCGGCGATCTTCGCTGCTCGATCTGCTTCGGGCATCTCCTCGAACAAAGACCTGGCCTGGGCGGACTTGTGGAGTCGCCACTCGTCGCGAAGTTGCTGAATTCTTTCGGCAGCCCCTGGTTGAGGAAGGGCAGCCGGCGTGGGTGATTGCCCCCCCTGCCCTGCTGAGCCCGCGTACTGCTTTTTCAAGGCATCGCGCAAGTAGGCTGCAGGTGACTTCAGAGGCTCCAGCGCGGTGTTCTTCATCCGCTGTTCAACATGCTCCAGCGCAGCGCGAAGAACGCCCTCATCGGTTACGGCGTACAGATCCTGCGCATCGGCTCGTTTGATGCCGATGGCCACAAGTCGCTCGATCAACGACAGGTCGAACACGTTCTGCGTTGAATCCGTCATCCCGACGAGGCTCGCCTGTGCCTTGCGAACGACTCGGAATTGAAGCTCCTCTACCTTGCGCCCCACCTTGTGCTCGATGAGTTCCATGCGGAAGTCCTCGCACAAGGCCTCCAGTTCCGCCAGTGCCTTCTTGATGGTGAATCGATTGAAGTCTCGGTATTCCACCTCTTTGATGTCGCTACGCCCTGTGAGTACTGCAGCCCACCACAAGAGGTCTTCTCGCATGGTCAGACCGCCTGGCGAGGTAAGGTAGCGAAGGCCTAGCTCATACAGTACCGCAGCTGCATAGCTGCGCATCATTGAGCTGATTTCCAGCAGGACGCGCGTGTAGTGTGCGGGCTTGACCAGACGCTCCCTGATCGGATCCGGGTAAGTCCAGGTGATGGTGCAAGTCTGGCCCCGGCCTGGCTCGTGGATGTGCACAGTGCCGAGCAACTGGGTAGAGGTCCACTTCTGAGAGCCTCCTGAGCTGGTGTGCCACTCGATGGTTGTTGCTTGCATGTCGCGAATGTGCGATTTCAGCAACTCGGTGTTGTTCGAGTTGAAGCGCGCATCCTCGATCAACTCCGCAAGGGAGATTGTGTATGTGGGGTTGTCGACCCCCAGCTGCTGGGCGTGATACAGGAACGCGTTGTAGATACGCCGCGACAGCAGAGTCAGCTTGCCTCGCTTAGGACGGATAGTGATGGCTTCGTTTGCTTTGGCAACAGACTGGTCTGCCCGCGCCGCTGCCAGCTCTTCGGCCCTGGCAAGCAACTGCGTTTGCCGTGGCGACAGCACGGGACCATCCTTTGGGTCGAGGTCGTCTTGTGTGTGTGATGAAGCCTGTTCTGACATGCAGGTGGGTTGGTGAACCGCTTAGCATCGCATCGTGTCACTGTATTGTGAACAAGTCAATTCACGTTAGGTACAGCGCCGCTCTCTGGCGGTGCCTTGAGTAGATTTAAAGATGAACACTTGTAACTTTGAAAGTTTGGTGTTCGATAAAACCTCAAGTAATCAAGTACTTAGGTGTCTTTTGCTGTGTGGAATTGGGAAATCCAGTGGTGTTCGTTGGGGATCTTTGGTTGTGGATTTGGGGATCAACTGCCCTTGATGTGGGAAGTTTTGGGGACTTGTGTGTGTGGATATGGGGAACTGGGCTATGGACACGACCGTAGTGCGTTGCGTCCATTGATAAAGAGGCGCTTGGTTCGCGTCATCAACTCGCGTAACCGCGTCTAAGCCAGGAAACGGTCGTATTTGTGCACCCTTTGAGGAGGCTATGCCGGCGAGATCCCCAAACTTTTCCACCATTGCTCATCGATGTACAAAGCCGTAAACAGCTATTCGATGGAATTTCGTACACTCACCAAAATCCATCTAAAGAGTAGAGAACATGGCCACAGAAGACCGAGCTCTCAACGCGAGTGTTGACGCTGGAAACCAGGTTTCCACTCTGGACGTCCAGCGAGGGAGCGTTGCCCGAACGCCCATCGACATGACGCGAATCGCAGAGGTGGCCGAAAGAGCCAGCACCATGGTGGAGCAGATTCGGGCCAAGCTACTTGCGCCTGAAGTTCGCAAGCTTGCTCCTCACTACTCCACTGCCCAGTTGGCAACGCTTTGCTCGGTAGACAAGTCGCATGTGAACTATCGAATCACCAAAGCAGACCTGCCTACTGGCAAGTTGTCCCCAAAGGGCGGAAAGCGCGAGTTCTCCCTGAGCGACGTTCGGCGCAGGACTCG
>CAYSOD010000267.1:0-5902 GCA_964432385.1 uncultured Rubrivivax sp. | reverse complement strand
CAAGGCCGCCGTGGGGCCGATGCTGCGAGAGGTGCTGATCAGCGAAGCCTTGCACGCGCTGGGCATTCCCACCACCCGCGCACTGGCTGTGGCCGGCACGGGTGAGCGGGTCTATCGAGAACAGGTGCTTCCTGGCGCGGTGCTCACGCGGGTGGCGGGCAGCCATCTGCGGGTGGGCACCTTCCAGTACTTCGCAGCGCGGCGCGAGACCGAACGCGTGCGCCAGCTCGCCGACTACGCCATCGCCCGGCACGACCCGGCCTTGCGAGACATCGACAGTGCTCCCGAGCGCACCCTCGCCTTCTTCCGCGCTGTGGCCCGGCGCCAGGCCGCGCTGCTCGCGCAATGGATGAACGTGGGCTTCATCCACGGGGTGATGAACACCGACAACATGACGATTTCGGGCGAGTCCATCGATTTCGGCCCCTGCGCCTTCATGGAGGCCTACGACCCGCAGGCCGTGTTCAGCTCCATCGACCACGGCGGCCGCTACGCCTACGTCAACCAGCCTCACATCGCGCGCTGGAACCTGGCCCGTCTGGCCGAGACCCTGCTGCCGCTGATCGATGACGAGCCGCAGCGCGCCGTGGAACGGGCCACCGAGGTGCTGGACGCCTTTCCGAGCTGGTTCGAGGCAGCGTTGCGGCGCGGGCAGCGGGCCAAGTTGGGGCTGGTGGGCGTAGAACCCAGCGAGTCCACCGCCGGCGCGTGCGGTGCCCACCTGCTGGATGCCGTGGAGGTCGACCCTCAAGCCGAGGCGGATGATGCGCTGGCCGGCGACTGGCTCGACCTGCTGCACCAGCAGCGCGTGGACTTCACCCAGGCCTGGCGCTTTCTGGCGGATGAAGCGGCCTGCAGCGCCGAGGAGGCGGCGCGCGCCTCACGCCTGCGGCCCTTGTTTGCCGAAGCTGGCGCGCTTGAACCCTGGCTGGCGCGCTGGCGCGAACGCCTGGCCCTCCACGATGGTCTGTCCTCCGCGGCCGCCAGGCCCGAAACTGCCGCCGCCCTGCGCCGGGCCAGCCCCTGGATCATCCCGCGCAACCACCGCGTGGAGGAGGCCTTGGCGGCCGCGTCCGATCACGGCGATCTGGCCCCCTTCGAACGCCTGCTGCAGGCGCTGCACAGGCCGTTCGACGAGCACCCCGAGGATGCCGCGTTCGCCGAGCCGGCCCCGTCGGAAGTGACGGCCTGCTACCGCACGTTCTGCGGAACTTGACTGCTGTTCGTCTGCGCGCTGGTGCTGGAAGGGATGCGGGCGAGCGGCCGGGTGTAGGAGCGGGCACGCGGCCAGGATGCTGCTGTTTACAGTGACGGGCGCTTACCACTGCGCGTGGCTCGTTCAGACTCAAGGAGACGCTTCATGTCACGGCTGCCCACCGACACCGACCCCGCAAACTGGCACCGCCACTTCGCTGCCCAGGCCAACAACCGCGCCTGGGATCTGGTCGAGTCCCGCACTGATGCGAGTTGCGACGCCGAGATGCTGGCTGCCGCCTACGCCGCAGCTTGGCACTGGGACGCCGTGGGCACCGAGTTGCACCGCATGAGAGCCTTAATGTTGCTGGCGCTGGTGAACGCGCTGGCCGGTCATGGCCAGACGGCCTGGCAGCAGGCCGAGACGGTGCGTGCATTCTTCCTGAGCCAGAGCGAAACGCCGGATTGGGAGCAAGCCTTCGTGCACGCCATCCATGCCCTGGCCGCCGCGGCCTCAGGGCGGCAGGAGGCTCATCGCGCGTCCTGGGAGCAGGCGCGTCTTTCCATCGCGGCCATTGCCGACGAACAAGACCGCGCCATCGTGCTCAAGACTTGGGCCCAGGTGCCGGCGCCCTGTGAAAGCTTGTGAAGCATCCCTGCACCCCTGCTCGTACCCACAAACACTGAGCAGCCTTAAGCGGGTGATCCACGCCACGCTCAACGCCAGGCGAAGGCCGGCTGATCGAAATGCGCCACGCGCGTGGGCCTGCCGAGCAGGCAGACCTCACGGAACTGCAGCAAAAACGCCGCCGTGGGAGCGGCGATCCAGCGCTGGCCCACGGGCATGCGCAGCACCTGTCGCTGGGTGCTCTGCACGAGATTGAGGATAGGGGCGTCTTCGCGGGTCAATTCGCTGACCGGAATGCGGTGCACGCTGTGCACCTCCTGCGGGTTGAGCAGCAACTCGCGGGCGGCATCCAGCCACACCACCACGGGCGTGATCAGGTAGCCCGAGCGGGTGGCGTAGTCGTCCAGCCGGCCGAGCACGGCGCTGGGGCCTGGCCTCAGGCCGATCTCCTCCCGCAGCTCGCGCAGAGCGGCTTGCTCGGGCGTCTCGCCTTCGTCCAGGCGGCCGCCCGGCAGGGCCCACTGGCCGGCATGGCTGCGCAGCCCGCTGGCGCGGCGCGTCAACAGCAGGGCGGGCGTGGTGCTCCACTCGGTGAGGTGCGGCAGGCCCTCTACCCCGGCGCCGTGCCCTTCTTGTGTCACCCCCAAGACCACAGCGGCGCGCTTGCGTCCATCGGCTGGCAGGCTCTGAGGGACAAACCCGGCCAGATGACGGGTGAGGAGTTGGCGCAGTTCGGGGCCGTGGTGCATTGCGGGCAGGATAGCCCCTTGCGCAGGCCGATGCTGGCGCTGCCTGGCGCGCGCCAGGATGGGCTCTGGCTCAGCGGCCCTGTGGATCGAACAGGCCACCCCGCCCACATCGCAGAATGCAAGCCGGCTTTTGGCTCCCCCGCAACCGCCCAACCACCGCCCAACCGGTTACCAAGCACCGCCCAGGAGATGCTTCCCATGGACAAGACGAGCCCGTCCCACGCCTTCCCCAGCACCCTTGCGCGCTTTCGGGTGGACGGCCGCGTGGCGGTGGTCACTGGTGGAGCCCAGGGCATCGGCCTGGCGGCGGCGCAGGCGCTGCACGAGGCGGGGGCGACCGTGGTCCTGCTGGACCGTGATCTGGCGGCGGCGCAGCAGGCTTCAGAAGCGCTGCCGGGCAGCCAGGCCCTGGCGCTGGACGTGGGAGATGCGTCGGCCATCGAGCGTGTGTTCGGAGAGATCGCGCAGCGCTGTGGCCGCATCGACATCCTGGTGAACAACGCCGGCGTCTCCATCCGCAAGTCCAGCCAGGACTTGTCCCTGGCCGAGTGGAATCAGGTGCTGGCTGTCAACCTGACCGGCTGCTTCCTGTGCGCACGGGCCGCAGCGGCAGCCATGCCCGCGCAGGGCGGGGCCGTGGTGAACACGGCCTCCATCATGGGCCTGTCCGGTGCCGGGCCCTACCCAAACCCGGCCTACCACGCCACCAAGGGCGCGCTGGTCAACCTCACCCGCTCGCAGGCGGTGGAGTGGGCTGCACGCGGCATCCGCGTCAACGCCGTGGCGCCCACCTGGACCCGCACGGGCTTCATCGGCGAGTTGACCGACGCCGTGCGTGAGCGTGTGCGGGCGGTCACGCCGCTGGGCCGCATGGCCGAGCCCGAGGAGGTGGCTGCGGCCATCCTCTTCTTGGCCAGCCCGGCCGCGTCCATGGTCACCGGGCACACGTTGGCGGTGGATGGGGGCTTTCTTGCGCAGTAAGGCCATCACGCCCATTGGATGCGCCGGGTTGCGGTTCTTCGAGAGCCGCACGGGGCGGTTGTGGCCGACTGTGGCTCCGGCCGAATGCGCAGAAAGTCTTGGGCTGGTCCGGCGCAGTGTTGAGCGTCTGTCTTGAGAATCTGTCGTGACGGAAGCCCCCGACCCTTTGCGCACGTACTACGCCGCCCGTGCCGCGGAGTACGACCGCATCTACCTCAAGCCCGAGCGCCAGGCCGACCTGCGCCAGATCGAGGCCTGGCTGCCCGCGCACTTTGCCGGGCGGCGCGTGTTGGAAGTCGCCTGCGGGACGGGCTACTGGACGCGGTTGATCGCGCCCGTTGCTGAGCAAGTGCTGGCGCTGGACGCAGCGCCCGAGACCCTGGACATCGCGTGCCGGCGCGTGCAGTGGGGCATCCACTCGGATGAGACCTTGGCCGGCCCACAAGGCATGCAGCCCGACCCCCAGCCCAACGCTCTGAGACCTCGAGTCGTGTTCTCTCTGGGCGATGCTTATGCCCTGAGGTCGGCCATCGAACCCAGCCAGCGCCTTGACGCCGCCTTTGCCGGTTTCTGGTGGTCCCACGTCCCGCGCGCACGCCTGCGCGAATTCCTGCAAGGCTTGCATGCCTGCTTGGAGCCGGGCGCCCGCGTTGTCTTCCTGGACAACCGCTACGTACCTGGCAGCAGCACGCCTGTCAGCGAAGAGGACGCCCAGGGCAACACCTGGCAGCAGCGCCGACTGGAGGATGGCAGTACCCACCGCGTGCTCAAGAACTTCCCTACCGAGGCGGCGCTGCGCGAAGCGGTTGCCGGCCTGGCCACCGACGTGCATGTCACCACCTGGGCCCACTACTGGGCCTTGGATTACGCGATACAAGGATCTGCCCCATGACCACCCTCCGCAAGACCACCCCCATCCTGCGCAGCTTCGACGAGGCCAAGGCGCGGGAGTTCTACCTGGACTTCCTGGGTTTCCAGGTGGTCTTCGAGCACCGCTTCGAGCCCGGGCTGCCGCTGTACATGGGCGTGGCGCGAGGCGACTGCGCGCTGCACCTGTCGGAGCACCATGGAGATGCCACGCCGGGCGCTTCTATGCGTATCGAGGTGGACGATGTCGACGCCTTGTGTGCCGAACTGATGGCGCGTCACCCTCGTCACAACCGCGCCGAGGTGCAGACCATGCCCTGGGGCACGCGCGACTTCACGGTGACCGACCCCTTCGGCAACCGGCTCACGTTCACCAGCGCGATCAGCGTCTGATGCTGCGATGCGGGCAATGCCTCGGTGCTTGGGCGGCTGAAGCGGGCGCGCACCACGCCGCTGTGAACATGTCCGAAGCCGCGCAGGACGGGCGACGCAAGTCCGCGGGGCTTGATGCCCCGAACTGCTCAGTCCTTGCCGCTCCAGTGCACCACGCGCATTTCGATGGCGCGCACCAGGCGGTCCAGGCTGTAGCCCATGGTGGCCATGATGAGTACGCCCACCAGCACGATGTCGGTGGACAGGTACTCGGCGGCGGTCAGCGCCATCCAGGCGATGCCGTCGGAGGTGGCGGTCAGCTCGGCGCCCACCAGCATCGTCACCCCCAGCGAAATGGAGACCCGGATGCCGGTGAAGATCCCCGGCAGGCTGGCAGGCAGCACCACGCGCCAGAACACCACCCAGGGGCTTGCGCCCAGCGCCTGCGCTGCATGGATCTTGCGCGTGGATACCGAGCGCACGGCCTGCATCGCGCTGATGGCGATCAGCGGGAACACGGGTGCGGCGATGACGACGATCTTGGACAGGTTTCCGATGCCGAACCAGATCAGAAACAGCGGCAGCAGCGCCAGCTTGGGGATGGGGCGGATCGCCTGGATGGGCGGCTCCAGCACGGCGCGCGTGGGGCGGTGCATGCCCATCAGCAGGCCCAGCGGCACCCCGATGAGCACGCAGGCCGAGAACGCGGTGGCAAAGCGCTGGAAGCTCACCCCCACGTGGTGACCCAGGCTGCGCCCCTGGTAGCCCTGCTCGATCAGGCGCAGCAGCGCCTCCCACACCGCCACGGGTGAAGGCAGGAACAGCGGCTTGATCAGGGGCTCCCACAGGCCGGAGCCGGTGACCGCCGCCCACAGGCCCAGCAGACTGGCGAAGGTGCCCACGGTCAGCCAGCGGTCGCGCCGGTCTTCGCGGCGGTGCAGCGTATCCTCGTCGAGGGCCTCCACCGCGGAGGCTTCGGGCCGGTTGGAGCTCACGCGGCGCTCTCCTGTGCCTGGGCCTGGCGCGACTCTCCGCGCAGCAGCTCGACGATCTGGCGCTTGGCGGCGGTGAAGGCCGGCGTGGCTGCCACCAGCGGGTCTTCGGTCTCGTT
>CAYSOD010000266.1:0-5911 GCA_964432385.1 uncultured Rubrivivax sp. | reverse complement strand
TGAAGGTCCCGGCCGGGAGCCCCTGCGAGACCTTCGTGGCCCTGCGCACCGAGGTGCAGAACTGGCGCTGGGCGGGCGTGCCCTTCTACCTGCGCACGGGCAAACGACTGCCCGGGCGCGACGCGCAGATCGTGGTGAATTTCCGCCCGGTACCCCACCCCATCTTTCCGGGTTCGCACCGCGCCAACAAGCTGGTGATCAAGCTGCAACCGGAAGACGGGCTGGAGCTGCACCTGCTGGCCGCCAAAGGCAGCCTGCTGCACGGCGGCGCAGCCGAGCTGTTGTCACCTGTGAAGTTGGACCTGGACTTCGACAAGGCCTTCCCCACCGAGCGCGTGGGCGCCTACGAGCGGCTGCTGCTGGACGCGATTGCCGGGCGGCTGAACCTCTTCGTGCGCAGCGACGAGCAGGAGCAGGCCTGGCGCTGGGTGATGCCCATCCTGCAGGCCTGGGAACAGGACCCGAACGGCCCCCGCGCTTACGCGGCCGGCAGCTGGGGCCCGCCGGCGGCCAGCGCCCTGGTGGCGCGCGACGGCTGCACCTGGGACGAAGAGCAGTGATGGCGCAGGCAGCGCCGCCGTTGGGCACCCCGGCGGACACCAGGGCTGTCACGACGGAGTCTGTGGGTGCCATGCCGATGATGCTGGACCGCATCCGCGCCGCCATCCCCGCGCTGCCACCGGCCGAGCAACGCGTGGCCCGCCTGGTTTTATCGGACGCGCGCACCTTCGCCCAAATGCCCGTGGCCGCGCTGGCCGAGCGCGCCCATGTCAGCAAACCCACCGTGGTGCGCTTTTGCCGCAGCGTGGGCTACGACGGCCTGGCCGATTTCAAGCTCAAGCTGGCCGGCAGCGTGAGCGAGGGCGTGCCTTTCGTGCACCGTGCGGTGGACGAGGACGACAAGCCGGGCGATCTGGTCGTCAAGGTCATCGACAACGCCGTCAGCGCGCTGCTGAAGTACCGCAATGCCGCCACCGGACACGCCATCGAGCAGGCCATCAGCGCGCTGGCGCAGGCCTGCCGCGAAGGCCGGCGCATCGAGTTCTACGGCGTGGGCAACTCTGGCATCGTGGCCATGGATGCGCAGCACAAGTTTTTCCGCCTGGGCGTGCACTCGGCCGCCTGCACCGACGGCCACGTGCAGGTGATGAGCGCCACCATGCTGAGCGCAGGGGACTGCGCGGTGGTGTTCAGCAATTCCGGCCGCAGCCGCGACCTGATCGATGTGGCCGACATCGCGCACCGCAAGGGCGCGACGGTCATCGTGGTGACGGCCAGCGATTCGCCGCTGGCCCACGCGGCCCTTCAGCCCGGCCACGTGCTGCTGGCTGCCGACCATCCGGAAGACTTCGACCGCTACAGCCCCATGGTCAGCCGCCTGCTGCACCTGATGATCGTGGACATCCTCACCACGGGCGTGGCGCTGAAGCTGGGCAGCGAGCGCCTGCGGCCCATGCTGCAGGAGATCAAGAAGAACCTGCGCACGCGGCGCTACGCGTCGCCGGCCTGAAACCGGGGTCAGGGGGCTGGCAGGAGCAGCGCTTCCACTCCATACAACCCAGCGAGCTGCCGCAGCTTGGGCGGCGCTCCTTCGAGCTGCCATCCCAGCCCACGCGCCTGTGCGCTGCGGCGGGCCTGCAGCAGCACCGCCAGGGCCGAGGTGTCCAGGTCGGTCAGGCTCGACGCGTCCACTTGAAGCAGCCCGCCCGCCGGCAAGGCGGCGGCCGCCTGGGCCAGGGCTTCGCTGGTCTGGCGGGCCGAGGGCAGCGTGAGCGTGGCGGGGAGCTTCATGGCGAGGCTGGCGGATCGTGCTTCAGTTCCTGGCCGCAGCGGCCTTGCGATTGAGCTCGACCAGGTTGCCGATCAGACCATCAATCCCGGAATTGGCCACGATGGGCGCGAACTGCGACTTGAAGCTGGTGTCGGCCAGCCACACGCCCAGCACGTTCACGTCGTAGATCTTCCAGCCGGCGGGGGTCTTTTCCAGACGGTAGTCCAGCTGGATGGGGTCGCCCTTGCCCTTGACCTCGGTACGCACCACGACCTCGGGGTCATCAGCGCCGGCGCGCAGGGGTTTGAGCTGCACAGTCTGGTCTTTCACCTGCGTGAGGGCGCCCGAGTAGGTACGCACCAAGAGGGTCTTGAATTCGTCGAGCAGGCGCTTTTGCTGCTCGGGGGTGGCCGTGCGCCAGGGGCGGCCCACCGCGATGGCCGTCATGCGCTGGAAGTTCACGTGCGGCATGACCTTGGCGTCCACCAAGGCGATGATCTTGCCGAGGTTGCCGGCCTGGATGTCCTTGTCGGCCTTGACGGTGTCGATCACCTCGGTGGAGATTTGGCGCACCAGGGCGTCTGGCGCCACCGTGGCCTGGGCTTGCAAGGTGGGAGAAAGCGTCAACACCAGCGCGGCGGCCGCAGTGGCCAGGGCTGCCCTGCGGCTGAGACGGTGCGCGATCAACTTGAACATGAGTTTCCTTGGAGCAAGGCCTTCTGCACAGGCCGGGTCAGCATTCAACGCTTGAGCAGGGGTTTCGGTTCACTTGGGGGGCGGCGACGGTGCAGGCTGGGTCGGCGGTGCAGGTTCAGAGGCCGGCACTGCGGCGCCGGAGGCCCTCGCATCGGCCGGCACTGAAACTGCAGGCATGGGCTCGTCCTCTTCAGGCTCCTCGGGCGGGTTGCCGTCGAAGACCTGGTTGCGCCGACGTGCGAGGTAACTGTCACGCACAAAGCTGTACTTGTCCAACGCCACCTGGTCCAGCAGGTTGGTGGCCGACAGCAGATCGGCTCGACCATGCACCAATTCCAGCGTGGTCAGGCCCCAGCGGTAGGCGCCGTCCTGCACCACCCCGGGCAGGCTGGCCCGACGGTCCAGGGGCAGACCCACCGCGTCACGAAGGGAACTGGCACCATAAAACGGCAGCACCAGGTAGGGCCCGGGGCCGAAGCCCCACTTGCCCAGGGTCTGGCCAAAGTCCTCGGCCTGCCGTTCCAGCCCAGCGTCTGAGGCCAGGTCGAACAGGCCGCCAAGGCCAAACACCGTGTTGGTGGTCACGCGCACGGTCATCTCCAGCGCGCTCTTGACCTTGCCCTGCAGCAGATGGTTCACCGCCGACCAGGCGTCGCCCACATTGCCGAACACGTTGTCCACCCCGGTGCGCACAGGGCTGGGAATGGCCGCCTTGTAGGCCATGGCCAGCGGTTTCAGCAGGGCACCGTCCACCACCTCGTTGAAGGCGAAGACGCCGCGGTTAAGACCCTCCAGGGGGTCGGCCTTGACCGGACGAGGCCGGGCCCGCGGCGCAACACCCGTGCCCGACGACGGGCCGCCACGGGCCTGGTCGGACGACGCTGAAGCAGGTGCGGCAGGAGCGCCACTTTGCGCCTGCACAGGGCTCAGCCCCGCCAGCAGGCCGGCAAACACCAGCGCGCCCAGCAATCGGGGCACGGCCCTGGTCTTCACTTCTTCTGCCCCGCCTGGTCAGCGGCCTCGCCCGCCTTGCTGGTGACAAGCTGGCCGATGAGGTTTTCCAGCACCACGGCCGATTGGGTCTGGCGGATCACACTGCCCGCGGCCAGGTCCTGATCGGCCGAGCCGGGCTCGATACCGATGTACTGGTCGCCCAGCAGCCCGGCGGTCAGGATCTTGGCCGAGGAATCCTTCGGGAAGCGCACCGCGCTGTCGATTTCCATGGTGACCACGCCTTGGAAGGTCTTGGCGTCCAGCGCGATGGAGGTGACGCGGCCCACCGTCACGCCGGCGCTGCGCACGGGAGAGCGCGGCTTCAGGCCGCCGATGTTGTCGAAACGGGCGCTGACCTGGTAGCCATCGCGCGCGCCGAAGCTCGCCAGGTTGGCCGCCTTGAGCGCAAGGAACAGCAGGCCGGCCATGCCCAGCAGGACGAAAAAGCCGACCAGGATCTCGATGTTGCGTTTGTTCATTCTTGGTGTCTCCCAGGCAGCGGTGCGATTGGGCTCGTCATGTCAGGGCGTGGAGAACATCAGCGCCGTCAGCACGAAGTCCATCGCCAGCACCCCCAGCGATGAAATCACCACCGTGCGCGTGGTGGCGTAGGCCACACCCTCGGGCGTGGCCTCGGTCTCGTGGCCCTGATACAGCGCCACGAGGGTGCAGATCAGGCCGAAGATGAAGCTCTTGACGATGCCGTTGCCCACATCACGCCAGACATCCACCCGCGACTGCATGATGCTCCAGAAGTTACCGGCGTCCACGCCGATGAGCAATACCGCCACCACATAGGCGCCCAGGATGCCCACCGCCGAGAACAGGATGGCCAGCAGCGGCATGGACACGGCGCCGGCGAGGAAGCGCGGCGCCAAGATGCGGCTCTTGGGGTCCACCGCCATCATCTCCATGGCCGCGAGCTGCTCGCCCGCCTTCATGAGGCCGATCTCGGCTGTCAGCGAAGTGCCGGCCCGGCCGGCGAACAGCAGCGCGGTCACCACGGGGCCCAGCTCCCGCACCAGCGACAGGTTGACGATCAACCCGAGCGACTCCGTGGCGCCGTAGGTCACCAGCGCGTAGTACATCTGCAAGGCCAGCACGAAGCCCACCGCCGTGCCCGAGGCCAGGATGATGACCAGCGACAGGTTGCCCACGGCGTGGATCTGGCGCACGACCAGGGAGAAGCGGCGCAGCGACGCCGGGATGGCCAGCAGGATGTCCAGTGTGAAGAAAGCGGCGTGGCCGAAGCCGCGCAGGATCTTGAGGGCCCGGGCACCCAACGTGGCAAGCCAGGCCGTCATGGCGATCCGTCCCCGACGCCGAAGTCTTCCCCGATGGGCGCGGCCGGGTAGTGAAACTTCACCGGCCCGTCGGGCTCGCCGCGCACGAACTGCCGCACTTCCGGGTCCGAGGAGTCCATCAACTCCTGCGGGCTGCCCTGGGCCACGATGCGCCCGCCCGTGGCCATCAGCACCACATGGTCGCTGATGGCCATGCACTCCGGCACATCGTGCGACACCACCAGCGAGGTGGCACCGGTCACGTCATTGAGCGTGCGGATGAGCTTGGCCGCCACGCCCATGGAGATGAGGTCCAGCCCGGCGAAGGGCTCGTCATACATGATGAGTTCGGGGTCCAGGGCGATCGCGCGCGCGAGTGCGATACGCCGCGCCATGCCGCCCGACACCTCCGAGATGCGCAGCGGCGCCGCGCCGCGCAGGCCCACGGCGTTGAGCTTCATCAGCACGATGTCGCGGATCAGCGCCTCGGGCAGGTCGGTGTGCTCGCGCAGCGGAAAGGCCACGTTGTCGAAGACCGTGAGGTCGGTGAACAAGGCACCGAACTGGAACAGCATGCCCAGGCGCCGCCGCAAGGCGTACATCCTGACCTTGTCCGAGGCGTCCACCTTCTGGCCGTCGAAGCGAACCTCGCCCTGGTCAGGCGAGGCACTGCCGCCAATCAGGCGCAGCAAAGTGGTCTTGCCGCAGCCTGAGCCACCCAGCAAGGCCGTGACCTTGCCACGACGGAAGGTCAGGGAGAGGTTGGAGAGGATCTGCCGACCGGTGTCATAGGCAAAGCTGACACGGTCGACCTCGATCAAGGCATCGGTGCTCAAGCGGCGCGGCCACGCGCACGCGTGGGCTGGGAATCAGGACTCAGGGTATTTTCCCATGCGCGACACGCCCAGTTGCGCTAAGGACAGTTTCTTTACCTTAAAGTGAGGATTCCCACCTTGCCGTCAGCGAGGCAAGGTGCTGTAACCCATCAGGAACTCATCCACCGCCCGTGCAGCCTGGCGCCCTTCGCGGATGGCCCAGACCACCAGGCTCTGCCCCCGGCGCATGTCACCCGCGGCGAACACCTTGGGCACGTTGGTCTCGTAGCCGCCGATGAAGTCGGTGCTGGCGCGGGCGTTGCCACGGGCATCGCGCTCCACGCCAAAGGCTT
>CAYSOD010000265.1:0-5938 GCA_964432385.1 uncultured Rubrivivax sp. | reverse complement strand
TCCATTGGGTGGCGGTGGCCCGGTCAGCCGGCTTGCTGATCGACTGGACCGACTTCGCCGAGCTCTCGGCCGTGGTGCCCTTGCTGGCGCGCGTGTACCCCAATGGCAGCGCCGACGTGAACCAGTTCCAGCAGGCCGGTGGGCCGGGCTTCGTGTTGCGGGAGCTGTGCGTCGCCGGCCTGATGCATGCCGATGTGCTCACCGTGCACGAGGAGGGCCTGGCCGCCTTCACCCGGGTGCCGGTGCGAGAGGCGGCCTCAGGTGCGTTGACCTGGCAAGAGCTCCCTGCGCTGCCTGGTGACGACAGCGTGCTGCGGCCGGTGGACCGTCCTTTCTCCGCTACGGGAGGCCTGCGTCTGCTGCAAGGCCGATTGGGGCGTTCGGTCATCAAGGTCTCGGCTGTGCCAGAGGGCCGCCACGTCATCGAAGCGCCCGCCCGGATCTTCGACTCGCAGGAGTCCCTCCTGGCTGCCTTCCAGGCGGGCGAATTGGAGCGCGACCTGGTGGCCGTGGTGCGCTTCCAAGGGCCAGCTGCCAATGGGATGCCGGAGTTACACAAGCTCACGCCCCCGCTGGCGGTGCTGCAGAACCGGGGGTTTCGTGTGGCGCTGGTGACCGACGGTCGCATGAGCGGTGCCTCGGGCCAGGTGCCCGCGGCCATCCACGTGTCACCCGAGGCCTTGGTCGGCGGGCCCTTGTCCCGGCTGCGCGACGGCGACTTGATCCGGCTCGATGCCGTGGCCGGGACGCTGGATGTGTTGATGCCGCAGGCGCAATGGGCCGCCCGTGAGGCCTGCGCCCGCCCCCCGGAGCAGGCCGAGCGCAGCGTCCATGACCTGGGGCGAGAACTCTTTGCCGGCCTGCGGCGCAACGTGCGCAGTGCCGAGGAAGGCGCTGTGACCTGGCTTTGAACTTCCTTTGTACCCTCCGGCCATGAACACCCTTGTACTCGCCTCCTACGGACCGGTCATCCCGGTCATCGTCCTGCAGCATGTCGATGACGCCGTGCCCGTGGCGCAGGCGCTGGTGGACGGGGGTGTGCGCGTGCTGGAGGTGACCATGCGCACCCCCGTGGCGCTGCGCTGCATCGAAGAAATGGCGCGCGCTGTGCCGCAGGCCCTGGTGGGTGCGGGGACAGTGCGCTCTGCCGCCGACGCCCGTGCCGCGCTGGCTGCGGGGGCACGCTTTGCCGTCAGCCCGGGCTACACCGAAACTCTTGGGGCGGCGTGCCGCAAGATCGGCCTGCCCTTGCTGCCGGGTGTGGCCAGCGCCGGTGAGCTGATGGCCGCGCAGGACGGCGGGTATGACTTCGTGAAGTTCTTTCCTGCCAGCGCGGCCGGCGGCATCCCCATGCTCAAGGCCCTCGCCGGCCCCTTCCCCGACGTCAGCTTCTGCCCCACGGGGGGCATCACGCCACAGAACGCCCGGGAGTACCTGGCGCTGCCCCAGGTCAAGGTGTGTGGCGGTTCCTGGCTCACGCCGCAAGACGCCATCCAGGCCTGCGACTGGCCGCGCATCACGCGCCTGGCGCAGGAGGCCTCGGCCTTGCGTTGAGTTCCCTGGAGCGAGCTGCGCCCTTCAGCCGCCCACCCCCGCCAGCACCAGCACGCCCATGGCGGCGAATACCAGCGCGGCGATGCGGTGCACCCATTCGATGGGCACGAACTTCACCGCCTTGTCGCCCAGCAGCACCGCGGGCACGTTGGCGATCATCATGCCCAGCGTGGTGCCCGCGGTCACGGCAATCAGCGCGTCGTAACGTGCCGCCAGCATCACCGTGGCGATCTGGGTCTTGTCACCCATCTCGGCCAGGAAGAAGGCGACGACTGTCACGCCGAACACACCCATGCGTGGTTGATCGGCACCCTGAACCTCGTCAGCCTCGTCGGGCACCAGCATCCATGCCGCCACGGCCAGGAAGGACAGGCCCAAGATCCAGCGCATCCACACCGGGTCCACCAGACGCGTGATCCAGGTGCCCAAGGCGCCGGCCGCGGCATGGTTGAGCAAGGTGGCCACGAGGATGCCCGCGATGATGGGCAAGGGCTTGCGGTAGCGCGCCGCCAGCAGCAAGGCCAGCAGTTGGGTCTTGTCGCCGATCTCGCCCAGCGCCACCACGCCGGTGGACACGGCAAACGCCTCGAAGATCACAAGGTGACGGTGTAGTTCAGCGCGCGTCGCCCGCCGTCCACGTAGACGATCTCACCGGTCATGTAACTCGACGCATCACTGAGCAGGAAAGCCACCACGTCGGCCACTTCTGCGGGCTCGCCCAGGCGCTTCATGGGGGTGCGGCCGAGGATGCGCAGCCGGGCGTCGTCGCTAGTGAGCACCGCTGCGCGGGCCAGCTCCGTGGCAATGGTGCCCGGGCCCACTGCATTGACGCGGATGTGCTTGTCGGCCAGGGCCAGGGCCATGGCGCGGGTGAGCTGGTCGATGCCACCCTTGCTGGCGTTGTAGCTGGCGATCGACGGGATGGCCATGGACCCATTGACCGAGCTCATGTGAACGATGGCGCCGAACCCCGCGCCGCCACGGTTGGTGGCCATGGCCCGCGCCACGGCCTGCCCCACCAGGAAGGAGCCCTTGAGGTTCACCGCGATCACGGCGTCCCAGTCGGCTTCGCTGACCTCTAGAAAGTCCGCCGCGCGGAAGATGCCGGCATTGCTGACCAAGCCGTCCACATGGCTGAAGGTGGCCAGGGTGGCGGCCAGCGCTTCGTCCACCTGCGCCTTGCTGGAGACATCGCAGTGCAGGTAGGCGGCCTGGCCGCCTTGGGCCTGCAACTGGGCAGCCAGCGCCTGGCCGGGTGCATCCGCCACGTCCCACAAGGCCACGGCCGCGCCGTCACCCACCAGCCGGCGCGCACAAGCCTCACCGATGCCCTGGGCTGCGCCGGTGATCACCACCACGCGCCCGTCCATCCCGAACCGGACCTGATCAGCCATCGCTCAGAGCGTTGCCCCCAGCACCCGAGTGTGGAAGATCAATCGTCGCCATCGTCACCGCCGGCACTCGCCCGGGCTGCACGCCGAAGGGCCACCGCGTCCTGCATGGCGACGTCACCGTGACCCAGGCGGAAGACCTGCACGGTCTCGGCCACGGTGGAGGCCTGGCCTTGCAGCTGCATCGCACTGGCGGCGATCTCCTCCACCAGGGCGGCGTTCTGCTGCGTGATGGTGTCCATCTGCGCCACGGCCTCGTTCACCTGGGAAATGCCCGACAGCTGCTCGCGCGCCCCGGTGCTGATCTCCGAGATCATGGTGCTGACCTGACGCACCGAGGCCAGCGCGTCGAGCATGGTCTTTTGAGCCGCTTCGGTCAGACGGTTGCCCGCATCCACCTTTTCGGTGGACTCGTCGATCAGCTGCTTGATCTCCTTGGCAGCACCCGTGGTGCGCTGGGCCAGAGCCCGCACTTCGGCAGCCACCACCGCAAAGCCGCGACCCTGCTCACCCGCCCGGGCGGCTTCCACGGCGGCGTTCAATGCCAGGATGTTGGTCTGGAAAGCGATGCTGTCGATGACCTGGATGATCTCGCCGATGCGGTGCGAAGACTCGCTGATGCGGTGCATCGTCTCGGTGACCTGACCCACGGCTTCGCTGCTGCGCTGGGCCACGGCGGTAGCCTGGTCGGCCAGGACGGTGGCCTGCTGCGCGGACTCTGCGCTCTGGCGCACCGTGCCGGTGATCTCTTCCATGGAGGAAGCCGTCTGCTCCAGGCTCGACGCTTGGGACTCCGTGCGAGACGAGAGGTCCTGGTTGCCGGCCGCGATCTCGGCGGTGGCGTCGCGCATGTGCTCCACCTCGGTGCGCGCGTCGCGCACGATGGACTGCAGATTGACGTTCAACTGCGACAGGGCGCGCTGCAGGCGGCCGATGAGGTCGGAGCGGTTGACCTCCATCTTCTGGGTGAGGTCGCCCGCTGCCATGCGGTTGGCTAACTTCAGCAGATCGCGCAGCGGGCTCAAGGTCATCGACCGCAGCAGTCCACCACCGATCAACGCGATGACGATGGCCAGCACCACCTCGGCGGCAATCAGCGCCGTGCCCGACAACAGACTGGCCATCAGATGAGCGCCCACGAAGCCGAGTGCGGTTAGCACGCCTGCCACGCCCACCAGGCGCCCTTCGATGCCGAAGTCCAGGGCACGGCTGATGCGGCCGCCCAGGGTGTTGACGATGAGCTTGCCGCCGTCCAAGCGGTGCACCAGCGTGCCAGACTGCTTTTCGGAGCGCATGCGGGCGTACAAGTTCTCCGCAGCCTGGACCTGCTCGCGCGTGGGCATGGTCCGCACCGACATGTACCCGCCCGGGCGGTCGCCGTCCATCAGCGGGGTGACGTTGGCCATCACCCAGTAATGGGTTCCGTCCTTGCGCCGGTTCTTCACGGGGGCCGACCAGGGGTTGCCCTTGCTGATCGTGTCCCACATGTCCCGGTAGGCTTCCTCAGGCATGTCGGGGTGGCGGATCAGGTTGTGCGGCTGGCCGAGCAACTCTTCCTTCGTGAACCCGCTGACCGAGATGAACGGGGGGTTGCAATAAAGGATGCGGCCTTTGAGGTCGGTGGTCGAGACCAGGGTCTCGCCAGCCGGAAAAGGGAACTCCTTGTCGATGACAGGCAGGTTCAGGCGCATGCGTCTCTCCTCTTGGCGCCGCGGGGCTCCCCCCGGGGTCGGCGCAACTGGTTTTCTTATCGCTCCGGGAGTGGAGTCTACGTTCAGTTGACCCCCATCAACCCGCGGTAGCCGCCCGGCTTGTCATCAGCAAGCCAGTGTGGTGACTAGATGTGTGTGGCGGCTCAGGCTGGGCGGTCCAGCCAGACGGCGATGCCCTGCGCATTGAGCTCAATGTCCACGGCCAGCAGCTCGGCAATCTGTTCTGGCGTGTAGGCGGCGCCGTGGCGCTGAAGGTCCTCCACGTACAAGCGGTGTAGGGTCGTCTTCAGGGCTTCATGCCGTGCGGGATGGCCCTTGAGGTCCAGGGCCAGCTCGACGGTGCGGTCCAGCAGCCTGAGCAGGGTCTGCGCCAGGGCCTGCACACCACCCACGCGGCTGTAGTGCGTGAGGTACATCGCCCGCGGTGAACGCTCCATCAGCCTGTGAATGGAGTGCCGCAGCGCCTCGGGCTCGAACTGCACGGGGGTGGAAGTCGGCATGATCCAGGCGCCTTGCGCAGTGTCGAACTCGCGGTAGCTCAGGCCGAAGGTGTCCCCAGTGAACCAGCCTTGCGTAGCCTCGTCCCAGATGCAGTGGTGGTGCCGGGCGTGGCCGGGCGTGTCGATGAAGGTCAAGGCCCGCCCGGCGAGCTCCACCGTCATACCGTCCTGGCTCGCGTCCACGCGGCTGGCGTCCACACCCAGGATCTGCCCGTAGGCCCGGTCCATCTCCTGCTGACCGTACACCGCCAGGGCGCCCTGGTACAGCGCAGTCGGGTCGATCATGTGGCGGGCCCCCCGGGGGTGCACCAGCAACCTGGCGTGCGGCAGCTCACTCATCAGCCAGCCCACGCCACCCGCGTGGTCCAGGTGCACGTGCGTGGGGATGACCCAGTCCACGGCATCGCGAGCCAGATCCAGCGCTTCCAAAGCTCCCAGCAGACGCGGCACGCTGAAGTTGGTGCCTGTGTCGATGAAGGCCGCCCGGCCGCCCTCCACGAGCAGATAGGCAGCGTCGAAGCGTTCGCGATGAAAGCCGGTATCGATGGCGTACACACCGTGGTCCAGCGGCTCGATGAAGGCAGGCAGGCTCATGACGACGATTGTAGAAAGCCGGCACTTGTCGAGCGCGCTTTGTCGGTTGGTCTGGAGCCTCGGGCGGCGCCGGAAATTGCTTTAGTCCTAAAGCAATTTCATTGGACAATGGTTTGAACCAGCCCACTGAATCGACCATGCGCATCGTCTGCATCGGCGGCGGCCCCGCCGGCCTGTACTTCGCGCT
>CAYSOD010000264.1:0-5942 GCA_964432385.1 uncultured Rubrivivax sp. | reverse complement strand
ACTCCCTTGCGTCAGTCGCTGCAGGCGCTCGGTCTCGCGCTCGCGGTGGCGTGGGCGCCACGAGATGTGGAGGCGCTGGTGGACTTCCTAGACCATCCCGTGGGCCCCCTTGGTCGTCAGACACGAAGAAGGCTCGCCCAAGCGGTTCGGTCCGAGGCGGGCATCGGCGGGCAGGCGTGGCGCAAGGCGAAGGATGATTTGTTGGCTGCAGCGTCCGGGGATGGCGCAGGTGACGATGAGGACGCCAGGAGCGACGCAGGAGAAGGGGCTCGTTCGTCTGCCTCGCGCCTGGAGGCGATCGAGTTCTGGCTGGAGAGGTCGCGCTGGTCGCGCAACGAGGGTGCACCGGTGCAAGAGGTTCGTGAGCGGATACGCAGGTTGTCTGCATCGCTGCAACGACGGGCCATGGCGATCGCCGAGGAAGATCCAGGGGGCAGGACTGCGCTCCTGGGCGCCGTCCGGCAGTGCGCAGGCGTGCTGGCGGCGGTTGACGAATTCCAGCGCCAGGGTCGAGTTCAGCTGAGTGTGCGCGAACTAGATCAGATCGTGGCGGCGGCCAGCGCAGTCGGCTCGGGAGACGACCCCAATGCGGAACCGCAGGTGGGCTGTATGCGCTCGGCCCGCGCCGTGGCGGCCTGCATCGAACCTGCAGATGAGGTGGTGTGGTGGATGCCGGCGGCGCCAGGGTTGCCTCGGCGATTACCTTGGAGCGTCGCCGAAATCACTCAGCTGCGCTCGCTGGGCGTCGAGATCAGGGACCCGCAGCGCGAGGCGCGCTCGCTGGCCTTGCGCAGCCTTCGCCCCCTTCTCATGGCCAGGCAGTGCCTGGTGCTGGTGCTACCT
Source organism: uncultured Rubrivivax sp. (assembly GCA_964432385.1). Lineage (GTDB taxonomy): Bacteria > Pseudomonadota > Gammaproteobacteria > Burkholderiales > Burkholderiaceae_C > Rubrivivax. The sequence continues at coordinate 5,099 of CAYSOD010000264.1, read as the reverse complement.
CCGTCTGACGCTGAAGTGCACCCTGTGCGGCAGCTCCTCGGCCGGCTGGTCCAGGCATTTGAGGAAAGTGTCATCGATCTTGGCGCGTCACTCGCCGACCCGCGTTCGGGAACTCCCTGCGAGGTGGTTTCCCGGCTGCCGCTGCCCGAGCGCCCGGAAGTCATCACGCTCCCTGGTTCGGTTGCACTCGCGCGCGGGCGACCGTCCTTCAGCGCGATGGATGCGCTCTTCAACAACCCGGCCAGGTACGTGCTGCAGCGCTCGGCGTCGCTGCAGGCGATGCAGAGGACCGAGGTGCAGGAGACCCACCGCTTGAAAGGAGTCCTGTTCCACCGTTTCGTCGAAAAGCTCTTCAGCCACGGCGACGCGTTGGGCTGGAGTGACGACCGGCTCGCAGAATGGTTCCAAGGCTGTGCGGCTGAGCTTCTCGAGCAAGAAGGTGCCGTCTTCCTGATGCTCGGCTCGGGCATGAGCCGGCAGAGGTTCCTGTCCATCTGCAAGCGCAGCGTAACCAAGCTGCTCGCGCACCTGCGCAGCGCGGGAGCCTTGCGGGTCCGTGCGGAGCTTCCGGTCGAGGGAGGGTTCGAGCGAAACACCGATCCGCTTCTGGCCGGCAAGGTCGACCTTGTCGTAGACCTTCCCGCCAAAGCTCGTGCCGTCCTCGACTGCAAGTGGGGCAGCGCGAAATCGCACTCGGATGCGCTCGCAAAGGGCGACTGCCTGCAACTCGGGCTCTATGCGCACCTGCTGCAGCAGATGGAGGGTGCCTCGATTACGGCGGTGGGCTACTTCATCGTAAGCACAGGCGACCTCTACGTGAGCGAAGAGGGGGTCTTTCCTCAAGCCCGGGTACGGCGACGGCGGGAGGGTCTGAACCTGCCCAACCTGATCCGCCAGGCGCGAGCCACCTTTGACTGGCGTGCGGGCCAGCTGTCCCGCGGGGAGGTCGCAGTGGTGCCCGAGGCAGCAAAGGGCGAGTTCGACGGGCCGGATGGCACCCTGCCCGTCAAGGGCGGGAAATCCTGGGACGAGGAGTTCCTCGTGACGCTCGGAGGTTGGGAATGATCGACGCCGTTGAGTTCATCAGCGCCGGAGCGGGCAGCGGGAAGACATACGCCCTCACGCAGATCTTGGCCAGCGCGCTCCAGGCGGGCCAGGCCCGGCCGCATGCTGTTCTCGCCACTACGTTCACTGTACGGGCGGCCACCGAGCTTCGCGAGCGGGTGCGCGCACGACTCCTGGAGCAGGACCTGCTGAAACTGTCGGTCGACATCGGGCAGGCGCGGGTGGGAACGGTCAACAGCATCTGCGGTCAATTGCTGGAGCGGTTCTGCTTCGAGCGCGGGCAGTCGCCCGACCAGACGGTGCTCTCCGAGGAGCAGGCCGACAGGCTGCTCGCCCGCGTGCTTGACGAGACGATGGACGACTCGGAGCAGGCCGATGTCGTGCTCCTGGGCGAGCGGCTGTCGATCGACGCGCAGGTCTGGAGGAAGACGATCAAGGACATCGTCGATGCGGCGCGTGCGAACGGCATCGGAGCCGAGGCACTTCGCGGCATGGGTGCGGCAAACGCCGATCGCATGCTCGCCAACTGGCCGGCCCCCGACACCCATGGCAATCTGTCAGGAGAACTGCGCCAAGCCCTGAACGACGCAGTTCAGGCGCTCGACGCGAAAGTCGCGGCCCTTCACGCACGGGGCGCACGCGTAACAAAAGTGCTGTCAGATGGTCTCCGTGCGGTTGGCGGGATGCTCGCCAGCCTGGAGGCGGGGTCGCTCGCCTGGACCCAGTGGATGAAGGCTGACAAACTCTTCGCCGGCGCGGGAACCCAGGAGATCTTGCAGCCCATCAAAGATGCGGCCGTGCGTTATCCGTCGCATCCTGCATTCCACGATGACGTGCGCCGCTACCTTGGCACCGTGTTCGACGTGGCCGCAGGTGCACTGGAAGCCTATCGACGGGCCAAAGTGGAAACCGGTACCGTCGACTTCGTGGACCAGGAGAGCCAACTGCTGGAAAGTATCCGCAGTAGCGCTGCGGTCAGGGATGCGCTGCAAGAGGAACTGGACCTCGTGCTTGTGGACGAATTCCAGGACACAAGCCCGCTGCAGCTCGCACTCTTCGTGGAACTCGCCAAGCTCGCACGCCGCTCGGTGTGGGTGGGTGACCCGAAGCAGGCGATCTACGGGTTTCGGGGCACGGACGCCGGGCTCGTGGCCGGCGTGCTGCGGGCCATCCCGCAGTGGGGCGGAAAGATCGCCGCGCGGCTGTCGACTTCGCGCCGGTCAACTCCCTCGCTCGTAGAGCTGAGCAACGCTGTCTTCGGCCGGGCTTTCCTGCCAGATATCGAACCCTCAGAGGTTCGCTTGGAGCCGGTCCGAGGCGACGTCGAAGGTCAGCCCGCGCTCATGAGCTGGGAGTTCGAGTGCGGCAAGGAGGAGGAGGAGGCGTATCTCGGTCTGGGTCAGGCGTTGAGGGAGTTGCTGTCGCGTGGCGTTCGCGTTATTGATAAGGACTCGGGGCAGCCACGCGCTCTGAGACCGGGCGACATCGGCGTGCTGTGCCGGAAGAACAAAGAGATCGGTCCGGCCGTGCAGTCTTTGGAGCGGTGGGGCGTGCCCAGCGCCAGCACGCGGGCTGGGCTTCTGCGCACGGCCGAGGCGACTTTCGTATTGGCCTGCCTGCGAAGGTTGCATGATGCGCACGACACGGTCGCCACCGCGCTGGTGTGGACCATGTGTGATGGAGTACCGCCTGAAGTCTGGCTCGCGGACAGGCTTGCGTTCGTCGCAGGCGGCGACCCACTCACGGCTGGAGCCAGGCACCGCTGGAAGACCCATGGAGAACAGGCGCATCCACTGCTCGCCCTGCTGGAGACGCTTCGCCCCCAGATCCTGCGGCTGACTCCTGCCCAGGCGATGCGCTTGGTGGCTACCCAGTCCCAGGTGGGGCGGTTGACGGCGAGGTGGTCCACGACCCCGCACGAGGCAAGCAGCCGGCTGGCCAATGTCGAGGCGCTACTACGATTGGGGCAGGCCTACGAAGAAGAGTGCACCTCCGCACGCAGGGCGGCCACACTGGGCGGGTTGTTGCGGTGGCTCGCCGCGCGCGCAGAAGCGGACAAGGATGAGCGGGCCGGCTCCTCGGGCGATGCGGTGTCTGTGCTGACCTATCACGCAGCCAAGGGTCTGGAGTGGCCAGTGGTGGTGCTCAACTCGCTGCATGATGCTTCTCGGAGCACGCTGTGGGGCGTGCGAGCCGTCACTCAGGGTGACCTTGATCCATCCGATCCACTGGGCCGTCGCTTCGTGCACTGCTGGATCAAGACTTGGGGCGACATCAGGACGAAACTGCCGGCTGAGGTCGAGGCCGCCGAGGCAAGCGAGGTCGGGCGGGAGATGGCCTCCCGCGCCTTGGCCGAAAACGCGCGACTTCTCTACGTCGGCCTCACCCGGGCGCGAGATCTGAACATCCTCATCACGCTGCGCACGAAAGAGGGCGAGTTGCGCCGCGCATGGGTCGACGAGATTCCCGGTGCAGGTCCCCTGCTCTTCGGTGAGACGGAAGTCTTTGCGGTCCCGAGGTCCGGGGGCAACCACATGGTGATGCGGGAGTCAAAGGCATGGGACGCGCAGCAGTGCGCGCTCGTTCCCCATGCAGCTGCCACAAGCGCGGTCCACTGGTTCAGCGCGCCTGCGTCGGGGGATGGGCAGTCGGCAAGACCTCTGTGGCGCCGCCCGAGCGCGGAAAGAAGCCTCGGTGCTACGGAGTCGGTCGTGCTCGCCACTGAGACGGTGGGCGAGGCGATGCCCGTCTCTGGTGCGGTCGATCCTGTCTTGCTCGGCCAGGCGCTTCACGCCTGCATCGCACGGGCAGAGGTACTGGGACGATCCGACCCCACAGAAGTGGGCCGGATCGTCCGTGAGTGGGGGCTCAGCTCGGCACTGGATGTGCAGACCGTCGTTGCCAGGATCGAAGAGTTTCGTGCGTGGCGGGAGTCGAAGTGGCCCGGCTGTCGGGTCAGGGTTGAGGTACCGATCGAGGCACCGGGTCCGCAGGGCACCCGCATTCGCGGGAATATCGATCTGCTCATCGACACGCCAGGCGGATGGGTGCTGATCGATCACAAGGCAAGCTCAGGGACTGGAGAAGTCAAAAGGAGTCTCCATTCAAATCTCGCAAACACTTATGGGCCTCAACTCGCACTCTACGGCTATGGTTTGCAGAGCGCTACCGGTCGGCATACGGCTGAGCGCTGGTTGTATCTGCCCGTGCAGGGAGAGGCGTTGAGAGTGGGTTGACCGTCATCGTTTCTCAGAGTGCACGAATAGGAGTCAAGGCGTACATTCTGCGGAGATGTCAGCGCGCGGCTGCCGGTCTTTTGTCAGTCAGGCTCGCTACGATTACGAGCAGTCAAGCAAGGATCGCCGAGGTACGCTCAGAGCTCAGTTCTCGGTACCTGCATGTTAATTGTCAGCGGCCGCGCATTCGGTGGGGTTCTTCAGAATCTCGAGAAACTTCGCCGCCTGCACCTTCACGTTGTGCTCATCGGCGAACGGACTAGATCTGGTGCACCAGAACTTGTCCGAGTTCCATCCGAAAACGCGCTTCTTATCCTGTACTTCCTGGGTGAAGAAGCCCCAGAACCAGAGGTCGTCCCAGATCAGCATCTCTTCAGGTTGGTAATGCTTGGCGAGAAATCTGTTGATCTGCTTGAAGTCCGGGCGCGCAACGACCCCAAGTTCTTCGAAGATGACGATGATGACTGCGTCCACAGGCACATACAGCCTGTCCTCCGGCTTGATGGCTCCGTTCTCAGTGTCACCCCAGAAGTGCAGCAGAGTCGGATCCGAGTGAATGCGCAGTGCGGTCTTCACGAAGAGTGCTGAGGTCTTGTCCCCCCATCCGGGCTGGGCACGCAACGCGTTGAAAAGCCTTTCCCATGGCCCCTTGCCTTGGGGGCTCCTGTTGACGGAGCGCTCCAGATGTTCGGTGAATGCGAGGCGGGTGGAGGGAGCTGGAACCCGGCTGATGAACTCGTGCAACTGGCGCCAAAAGAGACCCAGCGACCCCATCCGTGGCTGAGACTGCGTGTTTGC
>CAYSOD010000263.1:0-5967 GCA_964432385.1 uncultured Rubrivivax sp. | reverse complement strand
ATGACCGTGGACGACGGCTACGCCATCCAGCGCGCCTGGGTGGCGCTCGAGATCGCCGCGGGCCGCAGCATCCGCGGCCGCAAGATCGGTCTGACCTCGCGCGCCATGCAGTTGTCCAGCCAGATCGACGAACCCGACTACGCACCGCTGATGGACGACATGTTCTTCGCCCAGGGGGGTGACATCTCGGTATCGCACTTCATCGCCCCACGCGTGGAGGTGGAGCTGGCTTTCGTCCTGGGCCAGCCGCTGGAAGGCCCGAACGCCACTTTGGTGGACGTGCTGCGCGCCACCGACTACGTGTGCCCGGCGCTGGAGATCATCGACGCGCGCATCGAGCAGTTCGACCGCGAGACCAAGGCGCCGCGCAAGGTCTTCGACACCATCTCCGACTTCGCGGCCAACGCGGGCATCGTCATGGGGGGCCGCCCGGTGAAGCCTGACGCCGTGGACCTGCGCTGGGTGGGCGCCATGCTGTTCAAGAACGGCGTGATCGAGGAGACCGGCCTGGCCGCAGCGGTGCTGAACCACCCGGCCACGGGTGTGGCCTGGCTGGCCAACAAGATCGCCCCACACGGCGAGCGGCTGAACGCGGGCGACGTGGTGCTGGCCGGCAGCTTCACCCGGCCCACACCAGCCGTGGCAGGCGACGTGCTGCATGCCGATTACGGGCCGCTGGGCACGGTGTCGTTCCGCTTCGTCTGAGCACACGGTCAACGCCAAGGCCTGGTGCTCAAGGCGTGGCGCTCGGGCAGAATCCGCCGCGTTGCCCGTGAAGGGCATCGCCACCTCCTGAGGCCCACCCCATGCCGCCCCTGCCGCCGATCACCAAAGCACTGATGCTGGCCTGCGTGGCGGCCTTCTGCCTGAACCTGTTCATCCCGCTGGACCGCTGGTTCGCCCTGTGGCCCCTGATGAGCGGGCACTTCATGCCCTGGCAGGTGGTGAGCTACGGCTTCCTGCACGGCGACACGCTGCACCTGTTCTTCAACATGCTCGGGCTTTGGATGTTCGGCTCTGAACTCGAGCAGATGTGGGGCAGCCGTCGGTACTGGCAGTTTCTGCTGGCCGCCGTGCTGGTGGCGGCCCTCACGCAGTTGCTGATCACCTTCTTTGCCGGGTCGCCCGTGCCCACGGTCGGTGCTTCCGGTGCGCTCTTTGGCCTGCTGCTGGCCTTCGGCATGCTGTTCCCCAACCGCACCATCATGCCGCTGTTCCCGCCCATCCCCATGAAGGCGCGCAACTTCGTCATCCTCTTCGGCGGCCTGGAGTTGCTGCTGGGCGTGTGGGGTGGCAGCGGCATCGCGCACTTCGCGCACCTGGGCGGCATGCTGGGGGGCTGGCTGATGATCGGCCACTGGCGGCGCGCCGGGCCCTGGCGGCGGCGCTGACCTGCGGCATGGGCTCCATGGGGGCATGGACTGAAACATATCCACGTCAATCCCTCGGGAACCAGACCCCGGCATGCTGTGGGCCTTGACATGGAGGCCCCATGAAACTCGAGTCGGTCATCGTCTGGTGCTTGAGTGCCCTGCTGAGCCTGTGGACCAGCGCAGCCTCAGCCTCCGCTGTGGAAACCCAGTCGCGCGCCTTGCAGCGTGCCAGCGACGCCGTGGTCGGCCTCACGGCCAAGGCCATCGAGGACGCGCGCTCCAGCGCCACGCTGGGCGCGCAGCGCCAGGGTTCGGGCGTGGTGATCAGCCCGGACGGCCTGGTGCTGACCATCGGCTACCTGATCCTGGAAGCCGAGGACGTGGAGATTGCCACCGATGACGGCCGGCAGTTGCCGGCCCGCGTGGTGGGCTACGACCTGGCCACCGGGTTTGGTCTCGTGCAGTCCCTGGTGCCCATGAAGCTGGAACCCGTGCCGCTGGGCGACGCCGCCACCCTGGTGGCGCAATCGCCGCTGGTGGTCGTCAGCGGCGGGCAGGCTGGCGCGGTCAGCATGGCCCGTCTGGTGTCCCGAAGGCCGTTCTCGGGCAACTGGGAGTACCACATCGAGGGTGCACTGTTCACCGCGCCGGCACGTCGCGACCACAGCGGGGCGGGTCTGTTCAACGACCAGGGCGAACTCGTGGGCATCGGCTCCTTGTGGGTGGCCGATGCGATGGGCGTGCCGGGAGGCCCCCGCCAGCAGGGCAACATGTTCGTGCCGATCGACCTGCTCAAGCCCATGCTGCAGGAGCTTCGCACGCGGGGCGTGGGCCCCGCCAGCGCGCGCGCGTGGATGGGCCTGCAGGCTGCGGAAACGGAGGTCGGGCTGCGCGTGCTGCGGGTCAACGAGGACAGCCCGGCGGACGTGGCGGGCATCGAGGCCGGCGACACCATCGTGTCCATCGACGGTCAGGGCGTGCGAACGCTGGAGGCCTTGTGGAAGACGCTGTGGTCGGGTGGCCCGCCCGAGCGTGATGTGCAACTGCAGTTGCTGCGCCAGGGCAAGCCCATGGCCGTGACCGTGCACAGCGTGGACCGTATGAAGGCCATGAAGCGCCCCAAGGGGGTCTGACCGGACGGCTTCAACCCTGCCCCGTCCCAGTGGCCCTGGGGGCAGTGAACTGACCGACGGGCGGCGCCGGTCGAGCGATCAGCCGGGCGCAGGGGCCAGCCCCTCGCGCACGGTGGGGTAGCGCAGGTTCAGGCGCAACTCGGTCTTCATGCGCTGATTTCCCAAGCGTCGAGACTCGCTCATGAAGCTCATCGTCATGGGGGGCAGCGTGGCCACGGCCTGCTCGCGAGACACGCGCGGCGGGCGCGGCAGGCTCCACAGATCAGCCACCAGGTCAAAGTAGTCACCCATGCGCAAGTCGCTGTCGTCGCAGACGTTCAGCGCCCTTTGCGGCAGACCCAAGAGCAGGGCCCGGATGCAGGCGCGGGCGAGGTCGTCGGCATGGATGTGGTTGGTGTAGACGTCGTCGGCGGGCTGCAGAACCGGCGAGCCGCGGCGCACACGGTCCCGGGGGTCCCCACCCTCGCGGTCGAGCGCGTAAATGCCCGGGATGCGCAGGATGCTGACCCGACACCCACTGTGCCGGCCGAAGTGGCGGACCCGGGCCTCGGCATCCACCCGGCGGCGAGCGCGGTCGGTTGCCGGGTGAGGCGCACGGGTCTCGTCGACCCACTGCCCGCCGCAGTCGCCGTACACCCCCGTGGTGCTGGCGTACACCAGGTGGCTGCATCGACCGCCGCGGGCCAGGGCACGCAGCAGGAGGGCCGTGCGGGGGTCGGTGCTGCCGGTGCCCGGCGGCGGGGCCAGGTGCAGGACATGGTCGGCCAGGGCGCCCAGGCGGCCCAAGGTGCTGGGCTCGTCCAGGTTGCCGAGCAAGGGCAGGGCTCCGGCCTCACGCAGTTGCGGCACGCGCTCAGGTGAAGACGTCAGCGCCCGCACCGTCCACGTGGGCGGCAGGTACTTCAGCACGCGCAACCCCACATCGCCGCAGCCCACGATCAGCAGCGTGGCTTGGCGCTGCGCGCTCAAGGGTCTCGGCATGGCGGGCCGCCCGGGAAGAAGTAGCGGGGCACAATCATCGGATTCAAGTATCCACCGACCCCGCCCATGAGCCTGACCGTGACCCTGAAGCCTGCGGAACGCAGCTTCACCGTCGAGCGCGACGAACGCATCCTGGCCGCAGCCATCCGCCAGGGCATCGGCCTGCCCTACGGGTGCCGCGACGGCGCCTGCGGCTCCTGCAAGAGCCGGTTGCTGGAGGGCCGTGTCATCCATGGGGCCCACCAGCAAAAGGCGCTGTCAAGCGATGAAGAGGCCGCAGGCTTCATCCTGACCTGTTGCGCCACGCCGCAGACCGACTGCACTGTGGAGGCGCGCAGCGTGCCCGGTGCGGGCGACTTCCCCATCCTCAAGCTGCCGTCACGCGTGCTGTCCATCGCCAAGCCCACGGACGACGTCGCGGTGCTGAAACTTCAGTTGCCGGCCAACCAGAACCTGCAGTACCGCGCGGGCCAGTACGTGGAGTTCATCCTGCGCGACGGCGCCCGGCGCAGCTACAGCATGGCCAACGCGCCGCATCAGTTGGGCACGCCACCGGCCATCGAACTGCATATCCGCCACATGCCGGGCGGAAAGTTCACCGACCACGTGTTCGGCGCCATGAAGGAGAAGGACATCCTGCGCGTGGAAGGGCCTTTCGGCAGCTTCTTCCTGCGCGAGGCTTCGGACAAGCCCATGGTGCTCCTGGCCAGCGGCACGGGCTTTGCACCCATCAAGGCGCTGATCGAGCACATGGAATTCAAGGGCATCACCCGCCCCGCCGTGCTGTACTGGGGCTGCCGCAGCAAGGCCGACCTGTACCTGCACGATTGGGCCGAGGCGGCCGCCGCGCGCCTGCCTCATCTGCGGTATGTGCCAGTGCTGAGCGAACCCAAGACGGGTGACAGCTGGACGGGCCGCACTGGTTTCGTGCATCAGGCGGTGATGGCCGACCTGCCCGATCTGTCAGGCCACCAGGTCTACGCCTGCGGAGCGCCTGTGATGGTGGAGTCGGCACAGCGCGACTTCATCGCTCAGTGTGGGCTGCCCGAGGACGAGTTCTTCGCGGACAGCTTCACCTCGGCGGCCGACCAGGCGGGCTGACCACGCGAACCGGACTTCCACTCAAGAGACCTCCGCATGAACCACCGTCGCCTTACCCTGAGCCTGCTGGCCTGCGCAGCCCTGCCCGGCATGCCCACCGCCACGTGGGCGCAGACCAGAACCATCCGCCTGGTGGTGCCTTACCCACCCGGCGGCCCGCTGGACATCGTGGCCCGCGCGCTGGCCGAGCGGGTGAAGGACACACTGGGCACCGTGGTGGTGGAAAACCGGCCCGGCGCCGGCGGCAACCTCGGCGCGGACCAGGTGGCCAAGTCAGCCCCGGATGGCACGACCATCGTCATGGGGGCCGTGGCCACCCACGCCATCAACCCCTGGCTGTACAGCCGCATGCCCTACGACCCGCTGCGCGACTTCACCCCCATCACGCTGGTGGCGCAAGTGCCCAACGTGCTGGTGATGAACGCCGAGACCGCCACCCGGCTGAACATCCGCTCCCTGGCCGACCTGGTGGACTACGCGAAAAAGAACCCGGCCCGCCTGAACTACGGCTCTGGTGGCAACGGCAGCGCAGGCCACCTGGCCGGTGAAATCTTCAAGGCCCAGGCCGGCTTGTTTGCCGTGCACATCCCTTATGCCGGTGGGCCGCCCGCGCAGCTGGCGCTGGTCAGCGGTCAGGTGGACTTCAACTTCGACAATCTCGCGGCCGCATCGGCCAATATCCGGTCCGGCAGGCTCAAGGCGCTGGCCGTGACCACCGCGCGCAAGTCCAGCGCGATGCCGGAGCTGCCCACGGTGGCCGAAGCGGGCGCGAAGCTGGGGCTGAAGGACTTCGACATCAGCACCTGGTTCGGCCTGTTCGGCCCAGCCCGGCTGCCGACGGACGTGACGGCGCGCCTGAACAAGGGCTTCGTCGACGCGCTCAACTCACCCGAGATCAAGGCCCGCATGGCCACGCTGATGGCCGAGCCTTCACCGACCACGCCCGAGCAGTTCGCCGCCTTCGTGAAGGCGGAGTTGGCGAAGTACGAGCCGGTGGTCAAGGCCAGCGGCGCGAAGGCGGATTGACCTTCAGACCAGCCCCGGTTGGCGCCGGCAAGAGTCGCCTGCAGTGAAACGGTGCGACGGCGCCGATGACCGCGGCCCGCAGGCCACGCCGCGGCGTCACTCGCCGAGGTAGGCCGCCCGCACCTTGGGGTCGTTCAGCAGGGCCTTGGCCTCACCTGACATGGTGATCTCGCCCGAGTCCATCACGTAGCCCCGGTCGGCCAGGCCCAGCGCGCGGCTCGCGTTCTGCTCCACCAGCAGCACGGTCGTGCCGCGTGCGTGGATGTCGGCCACCACCTCGAAGATCTTGTCCACCATGATGGGCGACAGGCCCATCGACGGCTCGTCCATCAGCAGCACCTTGGGGCGGGCCA
>CAYSOD010000262.1:0-5975 GCA_964432385.1 uncultured Rubrivivax sp. | reverse complement strand
GATGGCGTTGGCAATGGCCGCCGTGCCGGGCACCGAGGACGACTCGCCCGCGCCGAGCACCGGCTCGCCCGGGCGGGGCGGCACCACCACCTCGATCACCGGCACCTGCCGGAAGCTCAGGATGGGGTAGCTGCCCCATTCCCGGCTGGTGACAGTGCCGCCTTCGGGCTCCACCGCCACCTGCTCCTGCAGCGCGCGGCTCGTCGTTTGCACCACGTTGCCGTGCACCTGGTGCGTGACCCCTGCGGGGTTGACCATGGCGCCGGCGTCATGCCCCACCACCACGCGGCTGACGTGCACCTCGCCCGTGAGCTTGTTCACTTCCACGTCGGCCACCCAGGCCGACCAGGCCGCGCCGAAGCCGGGGAACTTGCTGTGGATGTAGCGGGCGTAGGCCAGGCCCTGGCCCTTGAGGGTGACGCCGTCGTCGCTGTGCTGGCGCGGGCCCACGTGGGGCTGCCAGCCGGCGCGCGCGGCGGTCCCGCGCAAGAGTTCGGCCGCACGCGGATCGTCCAGATGCTTCAGGCGGAAGGCCAGCGGGTCTTCGCCCTGGGCGTGGGCCAGTTCGTCGACAAAGCTCTCGTGGGCGAAGGAGTTGGGCAGAGCCGACACCCCGCGCAGCCAGGAGGCGCGCAGGATGGGCGGCATGTCGTTGACCGTCACCTTCAGGTTCGGCACCTGGTAGGGCGGCACCGAGGTGCGGTCGCCCATGGCATAGGCCTGCGCGGTGGCCGCCACGCGTCCCGTGAGCAGCAGCGCCAGCGTGGGCGCGGCGTTGCTGGGGTAGCAGGTCTGGAAGTCCCAGCCCTGCAGCCGGCCGTCGACGCCCACCGAGCCGTCCACGTCCATCAGCTGCGCGGTGCCCTTGGGCTCCCACTGGTGCTCCTGCTCGCGCGTGAGCTGCACCCGAACGGGCCGTCCCACGGCGCGCGACAGCAGCGCGGCGTCGGCCGTCACGTCATCGGCGCCGTTGCGGCCGTAGCAGCCCGCCGCCTCCAGGCGCACCACGTCCACGGCGGTGTCGGGCAGGCCGGTCAGCAGGGCCAGGTCGGCGCGCAGGACGTGGGGGTTCTGTGTGCCAGACCACACGCGCAGACGCGTCGTGCCTGGGTTGCCCGCACTTGCCGTGGCCTCGTGCACCGTCGCTGTTTTCCCAGCGCCGTCGGTTGATGTTGCGGAGGCCTCTCCGTCCGCTTCTGCGCCAGGTATTGAACCCTCAGGCACCCAATGCGCGACGGCGCACGACGGGCCGATGGAGGCGTGCATCTGATAGGGCCAGACGTAGCGGCTTTGCAGGCGCAGGGGCGCTTGTTCATTGGCCGCGTGGGCGTCGCCGCGCTCGGCCACCACGCGCGGCGTGGCCGGGTTGGCGCTCAAGGCGCTGGCCAGGTCTTGCAGCGGCGGCTGGGCCGGCCAGTCGCCCCAGTCCAGCCGCAGGGCGCGCATGGCGGCTTCAGCCTGCTCTTCCCGCTCGGCCACGATGCCGACAAAGTCGCCCTCGCGCACGATGGCCACGATGCCGGGCAGGTGGGCGATGGAGGCCTCGTCCACAGCGCGCAGCGTGCGGCCGATGAACTCGCCATGGTCGGCGCCTGCGTAGGGCGGACGCACCACGCGCCCGTGCAGCATGCCAGGCACGCGCACGTCGTGCACGAAGGCCGTCTCGCCCAGCACCTTGGCGGGGATGTCCACGCGCGGCAGGCTCTGGCCCGCCACGGTCCACTCGGTGCTGGCCTTGAGGGGGGTGGTCGGGTCCAGCACCAGGCGGACGTGCTGGCCGCGCAGCAGGGGGACGATGTCGCCGCCTGGGGTGGCGCCCTGGGCCTTCAACCAGGCCCGGGCCTGCGCCGCCGCCTGGCGCAGCGGTGCGGCGGCAATCTGCAGCGTGGCGCTGGCGATGGTGGGGCCCTGGTTGGGTACGCGGGCGGTGTCGCCCAGCAGCATGACCACGCGCTCGAAGGGCAGCTCCAGCTCTTCGGCCACCAGCTGGCCCAGCGCGGTGGCGATGCCGGTGCCGAGATCCACCTTGCCGCCCAGACCGTTGGCGCTGCCGTCGTCCCACAGCGCCAGCAGGATCTCGACGCCCTCGGCCGGGTTGCCCGGCACCATGGGCGGCTGGCCCGGAGCAGGCGGCGCTGGCGGGGGCGGGTCGCGCACCACCAGCAGCACCCCCTGGGCCTCGAGGAAGCCGGCGCGGGTGGAGGGGGCGGTGGCGGCGCGCATGTCGGCGTTCAATGTTCGGTTGCGCTTGGGGCCGCCACGCCCTCCGCCGGCCGGCCCGCGGGCACGGGGACCGCTGGCTCGACTGCCGACCCCATGCCATCTACGACTGGGGGCTGCAAGGCCGCACCTACGGCGTCGCGCTTCGCTGCCGAACGTTCCGCTTGTCGCTGCGCCGCCAGGTGCACCGCCTGCAGGATCTCCACGTGCGCCCCGCAGCGGCACAGGTTGTGCGACAAGGCCTCGCGGATCTGCGCGTCGGTGGGCTGCGGGCAACGGCGCAGCAGCGCCACGGTGGCCATCACCATGCCGTTGGTGCAGTAGCCGCACTGGGCCGCCTGGGCGTCGATGAACGCCTGTTGCACAGGGTGCGGCGCTTCACGGCTTCCCAGGCCTTCCAGCGTGGTGATCTCCCGCCCGGCCACGCCCTCGGCCGGTATCACGCAGGCCCGGGCCACGCGGCCGTCCACCAGCACCGTGCAGGCGCCGCACTGCCCCAGCCCGCAGCCGAACTTCGGACCGTTGCACAGCGCGTCGTTGCGAAGCACCTGCAGCAGGGTGGCCCCAGACGCTGCGTCGCGCGCCTCGAACTCCCGGCCGTTGAGCAGGAACCGCATCACATCGACAGGTAGGCCCGCCGCACCTCGTCGTCGGCTGCCAGGTCCTGCATGGTGCCCTGGTAGCGGATCTGGCCCTTTTCCAGCACGTAGGCGCGGTCGGACACCAGCGTGGCGAAGTGCAGGTTCTGCTCCGACAGCAGGATGCTCACGCCCGCGGCCTTCAGCTCCAGGATCATCTGCACCATGCCTTCGACGATGACCGGCGCCACGCCTTCGCTGGGCTCGTCCAGCAGCACCAGGTACGGGTTGCCCATCAGCGTGCGGGCTACGGTCAGCATCTGCTGCTCGCCGCCGCTCATGCGGCCGCCGGGGCGGTCGGGCATCTCGCCCAGGTTGGGGAAGAGCTTGAACAGTCGCTGCGGGGTCCAGGGCTCCAGCATCTGGCCCTGAGGCCCCATGCGGGGGGCTTGGCGGCCCACCTCCAGGTTCTCCAGCACGGTAAGGTCGGTGAAGATGCGCCGGTCTTCCGGCACGTAGCCCAGCCCGGCCGAAGCGATGGCGTGGGGCTCCAGGCGTGAGATGTCGCGCCCCATGAACCGCACCTGGCCGCGGCGCTTCTCCACCATGCCCATCAAGGCCTTGAGGGTGGTGGACTTGCCTGCACCATTGCGGCCCATCAGAGCCACCACCTCGCCAGCGCGCACCTGCAGCGCGATGTCGAACAGGATGTGCGCCCCGCCGTACCAGGCCGACAGCGATTTCACGTCCAGCAGGGGGGCAGATTCGGTCATGCCGGTCATGCGCTTTGCCGCTCGAAGGTCTTGCCGGTGCCGAGGTAGACCTCCTGCACCTGGGGGTGGTCTCGGATCTCGCTTGGCTTGCCGCCGGCGATCAGGCGGCCTCGCGCCAGCACGATGACGCGGTCGGCATGGGCAAACACCACGTCCATGCTGTGCTCGGTGAAGAGCACCGCCATGCGCCGCTCCACCACCAGGCCCTTGGTCAGCTCCATCAGCTCATTGCGCTCCTTGGGCGCCATGCCGGCGGTGGGCTCGTCCATCAGCAGCAGCTTGGGCGCGTGTGCCATGGCCACGGCCAGCTCCACACGCTTGACGTCGCCGTAGGCCAGCTCGCTGCAGGGGCGCTGGGCCTGCTCGGCCATGCCCACTTGCGCCAGCAGGGCCAGAGCGTCTTCGCGGCGGTGTTCGCCCGCCCGCGCGAAGAACGAGAACACGCGATGGTCTGCCGACAGCAGCGCCATCTGCACGTTTTCCAGCACGGTGAGTGAAGAGAAGGTCTCTGCGATCTGGAAGGTGCGGCCCACGCCCAGCTTCCAGATCTCGCGCGGGCGCAGGCCGATGAGCTCGGTGCCTTCCAGCGAAATGGTGCCGCGGTCGGCGCGCAGCTGACCATTCACCATGTTGAAGGTGGTGGACTTGCCGGCCCCATTGGGCCCGATCAGGGCCAACAACTCACCCGGTGCGATGTCGAAGTCGATGCCGTCCACGGCCCTCACGCCGCCGAAGGACTTGCCCAGGCCTCTGACGCTCAGCAGCGGGGTCATGAAGACGCTCCGCTGCGGCCGCGCGAGAAAAGCCGCTGCGCATAGCCGGCGATACCCTGCGGGAACAGCAGCACCAGCACCAGGATGATGCCGCCCAGCATGGCACGCCAGTACTCGGTGTTGCGCGCCACGGTGTCGTGCAGCCAGGTGAAGCTGACCGCGCCCACCACCGGGCCGGCCAGCGTCTGCACGCCGCCCAGCAGCACCATCACCAGCGCGTCGATGCTCTTGCCCACGTGCAGGCCCTCGGGCGAGATGCTGCCCTTGGAGAAGGCGAACAGCGCCCCGGCCACGCCGGCCACGGTGCCCGCCAGGATGAAGGCCACCCACTGCACGCGCTTGACATCGATGCCGATGGCGTCGGCGCGCAGCGGCGAATCACGCCCGGCGCGCATGGCATAACCGAAGGGCGAGAACACGATGCGCCGCAGCAGCCAGGTGCCGGCCACGGTGAGCACCAGCACCAGCCCGAAGTAGGCCCGCTTGTCAGACAACCAGGCGGCGGGCCACACGCCGGTGACACCATTGCTGCCGCCCGTGACGCTGTCCCACTGGTAGACGATGGCCCAGGCGATCTGCGCAAACGCCAGCGTCAGCATGGCCAGGTACACACCCGACAGCCGCACCGCGAACCAGCCAAAGACCACGGCAAAGGCCGCGGCCACCACCGGGCCGAGGGCCAGGGCCAGCTCCATCGGCAGTCCGGCCTTGCGCACCAGCAGCGCCGCGCCATAGGCCGCCAAGCCGAAGTAGGCCGCGTGGCCGAAGGAATGCATGCCGCCTGGGCCCATGATGAAGTGCAGGCTCACCGCGAAGAGCGCAGCCACCAGCAGGTCAATGGCCAGGACCGTGACGTAGGAAGAGGCGCCGCTGAAGAAGGGCAGTGCCACCAGCACCATCAGTGCGGCAGCCGTGGCGGTCTGGCCGGCCTTGCTGGGCAGGCGCAGCGGCGCCTCGGCGGCTGAGGCGTGACGGCTCGCCGCTGGCGCGCGCCCCATCAGCCCCCAGGGCCGCAGGATCAGCACCGCGGCCATCACCAGGAACTCGACCACCAGCGTGAGCTTGGAAAACGAGATCTCGACCCCGCCGATGTTGACGAGGCCGATCCAGATGCACAGGGCCTTGATCTCCGCGATGAGTAGCGCCGCGATGAAGGCCCCAGGAATGGAGCCCATGCCCCCCACCACCACCACCACGAACGCGGCGCCGATCGTGTGCAGATCCATCTCCAGGTTGGCGGGTTCGCGCGGCAGTTGCAATGCACCTCCCAGGCCGGCCAGGAAGGCGCCCAGCGCGAAGACCGAGGTGAACAGCCAGGCTTGGTTGACGCCGAGCGCGGCCACCATGTCGCGGTCTTGCGTGGCGGCGCGCACGAGGGTGCCCCAGCGCGTGCGGGTCAACAGCAGCCACAGCAGGCCCAGCACGGCCGGGCCCACCACGATGAGAAAGAGGTCGTACGCTGGGAAGCGCCGCCCCAGGATCTGCACCGACCCGGCCAGCCCCGCCGCCCGCGGGCCCAGCAATTCCTCCGGCCCCCACAGGCGCAGCACCAGGTCCTTGAACACCAGCGCCAGCGCGAAGGTGGCCAGCAGCTGGAAGAGCTCCGGTGCGTGGTAAATGCGCCGCAGCAG
>CAYSOD010000261.1:0-5989 GCA_964432385.1 uncultured Rubrivivax sp. | reverse complement strand
CAGGAGTTCGGCCAGACCAAGGTGGGCGCGCGCCGCAGCACCATCGAGCACAACGTGCAGGAGCTGGGCACCGAGGACCTGATCACGCCCACCGACATGGTGGTGACACTCAGCCACACGGGCTACTTCAAGAGCCAGCCGCTGGCCGAATACCGCGCGCAGCGCCGGGGCGGCCGCGGCAAGCAGGCCACGCAGACCAAGGAAGACGACTGGATCGACCAGCTCTTCATCGCCAACACGCACGACTGGATCCTGTGCTTCTCCAACCACGGCCGCGTCTACTGGCTGAAGGTCTGGGAGGTGCCGCAAGGCGGCCGCGCCAGCCGCGGCAAGCCCATCGTCAACATGTTCCCGCTGCAGCCGGGCGAGAAGATCACCGTGGTGCTGCCGCTCACGGGTGAATTTCGCAGCTTCCCGGCCGACCACTACGTCTTCATGTCCACGGCGCTGGGCACCGTGAAGAAGACGGCGCTGGACGAGTTCAGCAACCCGCGCAAGGCCGGCATCATCGCGGTGGACCTGGACGAGGGCGACCACCTCATCGGCGCCGCGCTGACGGACGGCCAGCACGATGTGATGCTGTTCAGCGATGGCGGCAAGGCCGTGCGATTCCCGGAAGACGAAGTTCGCCCGCTGTCTCGAACCGCACGTGGCGTTCGGGGCATGCAATTGGATGAAGGCCAGAGCGTTATCGCTTTGTTGGTCGCGGAAGACGAAACCCAGAGCGTCCTGACCGCCACAGAGAACGGCTTCGGCAAGCGCACGAGCATCGTGGAGTACACCCGGCACGGCCGCGGCGGCAAGGGCATGATCGCCATCATTCAGTCCGAGCGCAACGGCAAGGTGGTGGCCGCCACGCTGGTGCGGTCGGCCGACGAGATCATGCTGATCACCGACAAGGGCGTGCTGGTACGCACCCGCGTCAGCGAGATCCGTGAACTGGGCCGCGCCACGCAAGGCGTGACGCTGATCGCCCTGGACGCCGGCGCCAAGCTCAGCGGCCTGCAGCGCATCGTCGAGAACGACGCCGGCAGCGACGACGAACCCGAGGCCGAAGCCGGGACCGGGGACGCCGCTTCATGAACCCCGCCTTGCTGGCGTTGCGCGAGCAGATCGACGCCGTTGACCGCGAATTGCTGACCCTGCTGAACCGGCGGGCCGGCCTGGCGCTGGAGGTGGGCGAGATCAAGAAGCATGAAGGCTCGCCCGTGTTCCGGCCCGAGCGCGAGGCCCAGGTGATCGAGGGCCTGAAGCGCGACAACCCGGGCCCGCTGAGGAAAGACAGCATCGCGCCCATCTGGCGCGAGGTGATGTCGGCCTGCCGCTCCCTGGAAAGCGCCTCGCGCGTGGCTTTCCTGGGCCCGGCGGGCACCTTCAGTGAGCAAGCGGCGCTGGGCTACTTCGGCTCTTCCATTGAGCGGGTGCCCTGCGCCAGCATCGACGAGGTGTTCCGCGCCGCCAGTGCCGGGGCGGCCGACTATGGCGTGGTGCCCGTGGAGAACTCCACCGAGGGTGTGGTGGCGCGATCGCTGGACCTGTTTCTGCACACGCCACTGTCCATCGTGGGCGAAACCAGCCTGCTCGTACGCCACAACCTGATGCGCAAGAGCGCCTCGCGTGAAGGCATCACGGCGGTGTTGGCGCACCCGCAAGCCTTGGCGCAGTGCCAGGCCTGGTTGTCGCTGCATCTGCCGCAGGCTGAGCGCCGGCCGGTGGCCAGCAATGCGGAAGGTGCCCGCCTGGCGTCCCTGGACGACTCGCTGGCAGGTATTGCCAGCGAGCGGGCGGCCAGTGAGTTTGGCCTCCACGTGGTGGCACCGGCCATCCAGGATGACGCCCACAACCGCACGCGGTTTGCCATCGTGGCGCTGCCCCAGCAGATCCCAGCGCCCAGCGCCAGTGGGCATGACTGCACCAGCCTAGTGGTGTCGGTACCCAACCGGCCAGGGGCCGTGCACGACATGTTGGTGCCGCTGAAGGCCCACGGTGTCTCCATGACGCGTTTCGAGTCCCGCCCCGCACGTTCGGGTCAGTGGGAGTACTACTTCTACATCGACATCGCGGGCCACCCGGACGATCCGCGCGTGGCCACTGCCTTGGGCGAGCTGCGCGGCACCTGCGCCTTCTTCAAGGTGCTGGGGACCTACCCGGTCGACACGCACTGATGATGATCGAGCGGCTGGCCATCGTCGGCTGCGGGCTGATGGGGGGCAGCGTGGCGCTGGCCCTGCGGCGCGCGGGTTTGGTGCGCCGCATCGTGGGCTACAGCCGCTCCTCAGCCTCCAGTTGCCGCGCGGTGGAGTTGGGTGTCATCGACGAAGCCTGTGTCAGTGCTGCCGATGCGGCGCGCGGCGCCGACGTGGTGCTGTTGTCGGTGCCGGTGGCCTCCACCTTCGAGGTGCTCCAGGCCATGCGCCAAGCGTTGTCACCGCACACTTTGTGCATGGACGTGGGCAGCACCAAGCGGGACGTGGTGACCGCGGCACGTGCCGCGCTGGGCACGGCTGTCGCTGGGTTTGTGCCGGCCCACCCCATCGCTGGCAAAGAGCGTGCAGGCGTGGACGCCGCCGATGCTGACCTGTACCGAGACCGCCGGGTGATCCTCACGCCGCTGGCGGAGACCGACCCCGAGCGAACCCGCCGTGCCCGCAGCCTGTGGGAAGCGATGGGCGCCGTCGTCAGCGACATGAGCCCCGAGGCGCACGACCGCGCCTTCGCAGCGGTGAGTCACTTGCCGCACCTGCTGGCCTTTGCCTACGTGGCGGCGGTGGCGCAGCAGCCCGAGGGCGAGCGAATGCTGCGGCTGGCCGGCCCGGGCTTTCGGGACTTCACGCGCATCGCCGGTGGTGAGCCCGCCATGTGGCGCGACATCCTGCTGGCCAACCGTGACGAGGTGCTCGCCCAAGCGGCGAGCTTCCGCCAAGTGCTGGGAGAGATCGAGTGCGCCATGGTCGCCGGTGACGCACAGGCCTTGATGTCCTTGATCGCCGCGCCCTCGGCCCTGCGCACTGCATGGACGATGGGCGCGCAGACACCCCGCGATCAAGACACTGACGACTGAAGCTCCTGATGTACGCCATCCCCTACCTTGACCTGCCCCCGATGAACGCCGCGGCCGGCACGGTGCGCCTGCCGGGCTCCAAGAGCATCTCCAACCGGGTCTTGCTGCTCGCGGGGCTGGCCGAAGGCACCACGGTCATTCATGACCTGCTCGCGTCTGACGACACGAAGGTGATGCTGGATGCGCTGCGTGCGCTGGGATGCGGGGTCGAATCCCGTGGTGACGAGTGGCATGTCACCGGTCTGGGCGGGCGGCTCAAAGTGCACAAGGCCGAGCTGTTCCTGGGCAACGCCGGCACGGCGATGCGGCCCTTGACGGCGGCGTTGGCGGTGCTGGCCGCCACTCAGGGCGGAGACTTCCGCTTGTCGGGCGTGGCGCGAATGCACGAGCGCCCCATTGGCGACCTGGTGCAAGCGCTGCGGCCCCTGGGCTGCGAAGTGGGGTGCGAGGGCCAGGAAGGCTACCCGCCCCTGCGTCTGCGGGGCCAGGCCGGTGGGCGCCTGCACCTGGCGCGGCCCATTCGCGTGCGCGGTGACGTCTCCAGCCAGTTCTTGACGGCGTTGCTGCTGGCGCTGCCGCTGGTGGCGGTGGACGCGCCCGTGGTGATCGAGGTGGAGGGGGAGCTGATTTCCAAGCCCTACATCGAGATCACCCTGAACATGCTGGCCCAGTTCGGCATCACGGTGCAGCGTGAAGGCTTCCAGCGCTTCACCTTGCCCGCGGGCAGCGCCTACCGCACGCCAGGCAACGTGCATGTGGAAGGCGACGCTTCTTCCGCCTCGTACTTCATCGCGCTGGGCGCCCTGGCGGCCCAGCCCGGCGCGCCCGTGCGTATCGAGGGTGTGGGCGCTGCCTCGATCCAGGGCGATATCCGCTTCGTGGAGGCCGCGCAAGCGATGGGGGCCACCGTGCGCAGCGGCCCCAACTGGCTGGAAGTCGAGCGGGGCAGCTGGCCGCTGAAGGCGCTTGACCTGGACTGCAACCACATCCCCGATGCGGCCATGACCTTGGCCGTGATGGCGCTCTACGCCGATGGTCCTACGCGGCTGACCAACATCGCCAGTTGGCGTGTGAAGGAGACCGACCGGATCGCTGCCATGGCCACCGAACTGCGCAAGACGGGCGCGGCAGTGACGGAGGGTCCGGACTTCATCGAGGTGTCGCCGCCGGCGCAATGGCAGCCTGCCGCGGTGCACACCTATGACGACCATCGCATGGCCATGTGCATGTCGCTGGCGGCCTTCAATCCGCTCGCTACATCGGCGTCGAGCTCACCACCGGCGGCGCCTGTGCGCATCCTCGAGCCCGCCTGCGTGGCCAAGACCTTTCCTGACTATTTCGAGGCCTTGTTCGCCTTGTCTCGTGCGGCGCCCGCCGCCATCCCGGTGATCGCGGTGGACGGCCCTTCTGCCTCAGGCAAGGGCACGCTGGCAGGCCGTGTCGCCGCGAGCCTGGGTTACCACCTGCTGGACTCTGGCGCCATCTACCGCGCGGCCGGCGTGGCAGCGCAGCGTGCAAGCGTGGATCTGACCAACGGTGCTGCGGTTGCCGAAGTCTGCCGAGGTCTGAACCTGCGTTTCGACGGCGAGCGCGTGCTGCTGGATGGCGTGGACAGCACCGATGAAGTGCGCAGCGAGGCAGCTGGCCTGCTGGCTTCACAAGTGTCAGCCCACGCCGCCGTCCGCGAGGCGCTCCATCAGTTGCAACTGTCGTTTCGCCGCGTACCGGGCTTGGTGGCCGACGGGCGCGACATGGGCACGGTGGTCTTTCCTGACGCTGCACTCAAGGTCTTTCTGACGGCGGGTGCCGGGCAACGGGCTGAAAGAAGGCATAAGCAATTGATTTCAAAGGGTATTCAGGCTAGACTCGCAGACCTTCGCGCAGACCTTGAGCGGCGTGACGAGCAGGACCGAGTCCGCAGCGCGTCGCCCCTGAAGTCGGCCGAAGACGCGCTGGCTCTGGACAACTCCGACATGGGCATCGACGAATCGGTCGATCTTGTGCTGGGGTGGTGGAACCAGCGCAGGCCCTTCTGATTTGGTCTGGCGCGCAAGCGCCGGCCCTTCGCGGCAGGGCCACCCGCCCACCGGGCTCCCCTTCGGCCGTCAGGCCATGGGCTCGGTGATTGTCACCATCGCAACCCCCGCAACACCTGTTGCACACATTGCCGGCTTTCACCTTTCCTGATCGGGCCGGCGCAGGAAACCACATGTCCCAAATCCAAGCCGCCGCGGGCGGAGAGTCGTTTGCCGCCCTGTTCGAAGAGTCCCTCAAGCGCAGCGAGATGCGCTCAGGTGAGGTCATCACCGCCGAAGTGGTGCGCATCGACTTCAACCACGTCGTGGTCAACGCAGGCCTCAAGAGCGAGTCCTACGTGCCCATCGAGGAATTCAAGAACGACCAGGGCGAGCTCGAAGTCCAGGTCGGCGACTACGTGTCGGTGGCCATCGACGCCGTCGAAAACGGCTATGGCGACACCATCCTGTCGCGCGACAAGGCCAAGCGCCTGGCGTCCTGGCTGTCGCTGGAGACGGCGCTGGAGTCCGGCGACTTCGTCACCGGCACGGTCAGCGGCAAGGTCAAGGGCGGCCTGACGGTGCTGGTCAACGGCATCCGCGCCTTCCTGCCCGGCTCACTGCTGGATACCCGCCCCGTGAAGGACATGTCGCCCTTCGAGGGCAAGACCATGGAATTCAAGGTCATCAAGCTCGACCGCAAGCGCAACAACGTGGTGCTGTCGCGCCGCGCGGTGGTCGAGGCTTCGATGGGCGAAGAGCGCGCCAAGCTGCTGGAGACCCTGCAGGAAGGCGCCATCGTGCACGGCGTGGTCAAGAACATCACCGAGTACGGTGCGTTCGTGGATCTGGGCGGCATTGACGGCCTGCTGCACATCACCGACATGGCCTGGCGTCGCGTGCGCCACCCCAG
>CAYSOD010000260.1:0-6009 GCA_964432385.1 uncultured Rubrivivax sp. | reverse complement strand
GACATCAGGGCCTCGATGTCGTGCCGGCACCAGGCCTGCGCGAAGGCCTCTAGCTGGTCCGTGGTCACGCTGGGGGGCACAAGGACCTCGCTCAGGAACTGCTCCATGGCCGCCTCCACCGTGGCGCAAGCCTCCCCGCCGGGCAGGGTGGACTGTGCCAGCACCACAGCCGAATCCCGCTCGTAGAAGTGCGGCTTGCCGGGCACGGTGTAGTGGCGCATGCCCAAACCGACCGCCGCCGCGCGGGCTGCCAGCGCGCCGCAGCGGGGCGGGATGGAAGGCAGGTCATGCTCGCCACTGAAGAGCAGCACCGGGGGCAGGCCCCTGCCGCCGTGCACGTAGTGCTCGGCATCGTCCAGGTCCATGCCCGCCGAAAGTCCGATCACAGCCGCCGCGGGCACGCCGAGGGCGAAAGTGGCGTAGGCCGCGGCAAACCCCCCGGCGGAAAAACCGCCGATGGCCATGCGCTCCCGGTCAATGCCCCAGCGCCCGGCGTTGCGGTGGATGAAGCGGAACGCATCGGCCACGTCAACGTAGCAGGCTTCGGCGCCATTCAACAGTTCTTCCTGGCTTGCGGGGGCCAGGCCCAGCAATTGGCGCACGAAGTCAATGCGGTCACGCTCCATCTTCTGCCGGTTGCGCTTGATGGGCAGAGGCTGCGGATCCGGCAGCTCTTGCGTCAGGCGGTAGCCGACAGAAAAGCAGGCATAGCCGCGCGCGGCAAAGCGCTGTGCGTACTCGTGCACCGGCGTGTTGTGCGAACCACCCTGCTCGAACTCGTCGCGGTCCTTGGCCCCGCGGTGGAAGGCGCCGCCGTGCGCCAGCACCAACGCGGGCCGGCCCTCTAGCGGGGCATCGTCTGCCGGAAGGGAGACGTCCATCAGCAGCTCGCGCGTGGAAGGCGAGGCAGTGCCATGGCCGATGCCGCCCCGGCCATAGGGCACGTCGCGCTCGATGCGCACACGGGCCAGATCCTGCGCTGAAAGGGCCTTCAGAGAAGGCGCGGACTGGCCCGCCTTCATGTGGGCGTCACCCCGGCGCTGCGCACCAGATCGCCCCACGCCTGCACGTCACTGCGGAACATCGCACCCCACTGCTCGGGCGTGGTGGGTGGTTGCACCGGGAACAGCGCCAGGTCGAACAGACGCGACCGCAGCTCGGGCAGGGCCATGATCTGGTTGGTGACGCGGTTGAGCCGCTCGACGATCTCCCGAGGCGTGCTGGCGGGCGCAAACATCGCGTGCCAGCCCACCAGGTCGAAGGGAATGCCGCTCTCGTTCAGTGTGGGCACCTCTGGCAACGAGGGCAAACGCAGGGGGCCATTCAAGGCCAGCGCCCGCAGTCGCCCGGCCTTGACCTGAGGGGTTTGCGAGAGCGCATCGAGGATGGCCACGGTGACCTGCCCGCCCTGCAGATCGGTGGCGGCGTTGCCGGCCGAGTACGGCACATGCGTCATCGTGATCCCGGCCGTGCGGTTGATGCTCTCGCCGATCAGGTGCGACGGCGACCCGACGCCGAAGGAGGCGAAGCTCACGCCCTTGGGGTCGCGCTTGGCCAGCGCGACCAGATCGGCCATGGTGCGCAAGGGGGAGTCCGCACGGACGAGCACGAGCAGCGGTGCCGAAGCCATCTTGGTCACCGGCACGAAGTCCTTGATCGGGTCGTACCCCAGGTTACGGAACAGCGAGGGTGCGATGGCAAAGCCACCGGCGGTGGTCATGATCGTGTAGCCGTCCGCCGGCTGGCGTGCCGCCAACTGCGCGCCGATGTTGCCGCCCGCACCGGGCCGGTTCTCCACCAGCACCTGCACACCCAGCTCGGCCTGCATTCTTTCCGACAGCAGTCGGGCCACGATATCGCCGCCGCCACCCGCCGCCCAGGGGTGGATCAGGCGGATGGGCTTGTTGGGCCAGGTCCCGCCGGTCTGTGCCTGAACCGACGCAGCATGGGTCAGCGCAAGACCCGGTGCCGCCACAGCCGCGGCAGCAGCCAGCAGTCGGTCCAACGCCTGGCGGCGCGACGGTCGGGCCCAACGAAGGGCAGATGGACGATTCGAGGACGAGGACGAGGGCATCGAGAGTCTCCAGCAGTTTGGCAATAGTGGACGTCTGCAGGCCATGCGGCGGCACTCTGCTCATCATGGGCCAGTCCGCTGCCCACTGCAATGGCCAGCGGCTTCTGGCGAGATCAGAAGGTGCTTATGGCGGGCGGCTGCTGGACATGACTGGGGTGCGAGCGAAGGTCGTATGCGAGGTGAGTGAGCCACGTGTGGCCCTCGTGCGAGCGTGAGGACATCATTTCAGTGGCTGCCGTCGAGACGATGGTCGGGAAAATCCTGCATGCAGTCATCCGAGCGCCTACCCACAATGGCCGCGTCGCCATCAAGCAGGACCGAGCATGACCTCCATACTTCTTCGGGCGCTTGCGCTCGCCATCTCAGCCCTAACGGTCGCTCCCGCCTGGGCGCAGAGCTACCCGAACAAGCCCATCAGGCTGGTGGTGCCCTTCGCTGCGGGCGGGTCGACCGACCTCGTGGCGCGCATGCTGGCCGAACGCATGGGCCCGCTCCTTGGCCAGACCGTGACCGTGGACAACCGAGGCGGTGCGGGCGGCAGCCTGGGGGCCGACATGGTGGCCAAGGCGGCGCCTGATGGCTACACCATCCTGATGGGAACGGTCAGCACGCATGGCGCCAGCCCTGCGATCTACAAGAAGCTGCCTTACGACCCGGTGAAGGACTTCCAGCCCGTCACGAACGTGATGTCGGTGCCCAGCGTGTTCGTGGTGCATCCCAAGGTGCCGGCCCGGTCAATGCGGGAGTTCATTGCGCTGGCCAAGGCCGCGCCAGGCAAGCACACTTTCGCCTCGCCCGGCATCGGGTCGCTCGGGCACGCCAACGTGGAGAACTTCGCGCACCTCGCAGGCATCCAGCTTCTGCACGTGCCGTACAAAGGCGCGGGCCCGGCCTTGAACGATGCGCTGGCCGGCCAGGTGGACGCCCTCACCGACAACCTGCCTTCCGCACTGCCCCACATCCAGGCCGGGCGCCTGCGCGCGTTGGCCGTGCTTGCACCGCAGCGATCCAGCCTGCTGCCCGATGTGCCAACCTACCGAGAGCTGGGTTTCGAGGACATGACCGAGGGTGGCTGGTTCGGCCTGCTGGCACCGGCGGGTACGCCGCAGCCCGTCGTGAACAGGCTTCGCGAGGCCACCCACAAGGCGATGGAAGACGCCTCGTTCAAGGCCCAGGCCGAGAAGATCGGAGGCATCTCGATGGCCGGCACGGCAGAGGAGTTCGCGCAGCAGATCAAGGTGGCGCTGGCGCGCTACCAGCGCGTCGCACGGGTGGCCAACATCCAGCCGGAGTAAGGCGTGATGCACGTCGAAAGCCGGCCGGCTGTGGTCGTGGAGCGGCCACCTGCTGCAGTGCGACTGCCGCTGGTGTGCGACTCGCCACACAGCGGGACCGACTACCCCGACGACTTCGGCACGGCTGTGCCGATGTCGCTGCTGCGTCGGGCCGAGGACACCGACGTCGACGTCCTGTGGTCGGCCGCGCCACAGCTGGGAGCGACGCTGATTGCCGCACGCTTTCCGCGCAGCTACATCGACGCCAATCGAGCGCTGGAGGATCTCGATCCAGACCTTCTCGACGGACCCTGGCCGCTGACGTTGCAGCCCGGCGAGAAGTCGCGCCTGGGCTACGGGCTGGTCTGGAGGCAGCTCGACCGCGAGCATCGTCTGTACGAGAGGCGCTTGTCGGTGGCCGAGGTGCAGAAGCGCATCACACGCTGCTGGCAGCCGTACCGTGATGCCCTGCAGCGGGAGATCGACGAATCGGCAGCGATCTTTGGCGGGGTGTGGCACCTGAACCTGCACTCCATGCCGAATAACGCCTATGAAAGGCTGGGCCTGGACGCGAGCCGCAAGCTGGCCGACTTCGTGCTGGGCGACCGTGACGGCAGCACCTGCGAGCCAGGCCTCGTCGACGTGGTGGAGCGCAGCCTCAAGCGCCTGGGCTACAGCGTGGCGCGCAACGATCCCTACAAAGGCGTGGCACTGCTGGCCCAGATCGGCCAGCCGGCACTCAACCGGCACAGCCTGCAGATCGAGATCCGCCGGCCGCTGTACATGCACGAGGCCACGCGGGAGCGCGCCGCGGGCTTCGATGCCCTGCGCGAGCACCTCACGCGCGTGCTGGGCGAAGTCGCGCAATACGTGCGCTCACGCCTAGGCTGAGGGATGGGCATAGGAAGTACCGACGCCCTTCACAAGAACGACAGATCCCAGAAGTGCTCGGGCAGACCCGATGCCTCCTCTGAACCTGGCAATGTGCAGTTGCATCAGGCCTTTCAGTACTGTGTGCTTGGGGTGGCAATCGCGGTGGCCCGCGAAGCGCCGCCGGTGTAGCCGGGCGTGCCGACCCTCCGCAGGTGTCACTCCGGCGGGCGACGGGGTTCAGACACACCACCGCCGCCAACCCCCGCCTCGCCTCCGCCTACTCCATCGCTGACCTTTCCAATGACGCTCCTGGCGGTGGGCGACGCCTCGGCGCCGCAGATGTCCCCGGCGTTCGTCACGGCCGCGCGTGCGGCGCTGGCGGGGCTGCTGAGCATCGCCTACCTGCGCTGGGTGGGCGCTTCGGTACCGGAGCGCCGGCACTGGGCGCCGCTGGCAGTATGCGCTGCCGGCACGGTGGTGGGCTTTCCACTATGCATTGCGCTGGCGCTGCGTGAGGTGGAGTCCATGCATGCGGCCGTGGTCACCGGCATCATTCCGCTGGGCACGGCGGTGGTGGGGGCGCTGTGGCTGCGCCAGCGCCCGTCTGCCGGGTTCTGGCTCTGCGCGCTGGCGGTGATCGGTGTGGTGTTCGTCAGCCGGCGCCTGCCGGTGGGGCAACCGCAGCAGCGTTGACCGGGGCCAGCCGCTGCCGCAGCGCCTGCTCCAGCCGGTTCCACACGAAGCGCATGGAGGCCGAGCGGCGCAGTTCCGCGTGCGCGCACAGCCACACCTCCTGCGGCTGGCCGAAGCGCTCGGCCAGTATGCGGCGCAGCCCGGGCTGCTCGGCGGCCACGTCCACCAGGTAGACCCCCACGCCCAGCCCCGTCTCGACGGCGGCCTGGCGGGCCAGCACGGCATCGGTGCGCAGCCGAAAGCGCACCGGCTGCGGTGGCGGCGCCCCCTTCATCATGGGCGCCAGGGGCGCGGTCTCGCGGTCGAAACCGGCCACGAAGGCGTCTTCCGGCAGGGTGTAGTCCTGCGGTTCGCCGTGGCGCGCGATGAAGGACTCGTGCACGAACAGCCCCAGCTCGGTGTTGCCCACGTGCACCGCGATCACGTCGTCCTGCTCGGGGCGGAAGAACCGCACCGCGATGTCGGCGTCACGCCGCAGCAGGTTTTCCGCCCGGTTGGAGACCGACAGCTCGATCTCCAGGCCGGGCTGCTCGGCCAGCCACTGCGCCGCCAGGGGTGCCACCACGTGCGTGGCGTACACCTCGGACACCGCCAGGCGCACAGTGCCGGCCACCTGGGCGCCGGCTTCGGCGAACAGCCGCCCGGCTTCCTGCACGGCGGCCTTCATGGGCAACAGGGCCGCATGCAGGCCGTGCGCACGCTCCGTGGGTTTGAGCTGGCCGGGCCGCCGCACGAACAACGCCTCGCCGAACTGGGCCTCCAGCGTGCGGATGTGGCGGCCCAGGTTGGGCTGGGTGCTGCCCAGGCGCCGCGCGGCCTCGGTGAGCGTGCCCGCCTCGTACACCGCGATGAACGAGCGCAGCAGGTTCCAGTCGTCCACGCTGGGGCCGGCTGGGGCGGCGAGCATCCGCGGCGTCTCTGCCGTATCTGGCCGCCCCGGGCCGGTGTGGGGCCGGGATTTCACGGGCATGCGCTCAGTGTCACCGAACGGCACCGAGGCCGGGCTATTCCCGTGCCGCGCAGGGGGCATGGCCGAAGCGTCAGGCGCGGACGATGGACCCGAGATCGCGCCGGGGCGTGGGGCCGGTGGGCTTG
>CAYSOD010000259.1:0-6013 GCA_964432385.1 uncultured Rubrivivax sp. | reverse complement strand
TGGGCCAGCACGTCCAGATCGCCGAAGCGGATGCTGCCCGAACTGGGCACCTGCAACGTAGCCAGGCAGCGCATCAGGCTGCTCTTGCCGGCGCCGTTCGGGCCCAGCAGCCCGAACATCCCGGCCGGGATGGACAGGCTCACGGCATCGAGCGCACGGGTGCCGTTGGGATAGGTGTGGGAGAGGTTTTGGATGTCGAGCATGGTTGCGACGCTACGCGCTTGCGCGGCTGCTTGTCCAGTTTGGTGCGACGAAACCCCCATTTCTTGGGATGAAGGGCCAGACGCGCGGCGCACCGCCGTTCGGGCGCTGTCGCCGCTGGCGTGCCACGCCGGCTGCTCAGCGCGGCGTCTTGTCGACGACAGCCCCGCGGGCTCGGTACCGCGCCAGCCGCGGGCCCAGCCACAACGCGACGCCGGCGGTGGCCACGAGGGGGAACACGACCCACTGGATGACCGACAGGAAGGCGTCGTTTTGGCGCAGTGCGCCGGAATAGACGAAGGCCCCGATGAAGGGAGAGGCCGCCAGGTGCAGGTTGCGAATGAGCTTGAAGGGGATCTGCATGGTGGGTTCTTTTCAGAACGGGATCACGGGCAGGCCGCTCAAGGCCCGGACGAAGACGACGGCGACGAAACCTGCGTAAGCCAGCGCGGCGAACCTGACAGGGGCCCGGGCCGCGGGGCCGAAGAGCCTGGCGCAGACCAGGGCTGCCAGCGGGACGGCGTGCATGGCATGGGTGGCGAAGAAATGCGCGGCACGCAGGTCACCGCCGTCGCGTGACCAGCCCAGAAGCCACAGCCCGGCGGCATCGTTCGGCGTGCCCCTCACCCAATGGTTGTCCATGCCAGACAAGGTTTGCGCCGTCACGAGGGTCAGCAGCAGGGTGAGGCTGAGCCCCCAGACCAGCCCGGTGCGCACGGCGGGGGACAAGTCCCCTGCCGGGTGGCGGTGGAGGGCCCAAGCCAAGGTCGCGCTGGCCGAGGTCAGCAAGACAGCGGCCACCCCCATGAACGAGTACACCGCCGTCGCCAAGGGCGTGGACTCGTTGTAGTGGGAAGCCGTGCCCAAGGCCGCCGCCCCACCGATCCAGATCAACTCCAGCACCACGGCCAAGACGACCAGGCGCTCGTACCAGCGCCACCACGGCCGCGATCGGAGCTCGGCCGATGCGAAGCGGGCAAAGGCGGCCAGCGTGAGCAGATAGATGACCAAAGCGGCGTGGAACTTCAACGGCTTGATCCAGACGTTGACCCCCTGGAAGAGCCGTTCGTCGAGCAAGAAGGCACCGAAGAGCGGCAGCATCGCCAGGGCCAGCAGAACGGCCAGCCCCGTGTATCTGGGCGAGTCAGCGGCCAGGCGGCGAAGGGTCCAGGGGCCGGGGGTCAGGTGCGCGGGCTCGACAGCCACCGAGCGGACGCTGCTGCGATGCGCAGCGCGCAGCAGCTGAAACAGCAGATAGCCCGCCGGCCCGAACAGGAAAGTCGCCAGCAGGCACGGCAGCAGATGCAGATGCGGGATGCCCTCGCGCCGGGCGGTGCGCAGCTGCCACGCGCCCACCAGCAAATCGAAAGCGAGGTAGTGCACCCACCCCGCCAGCAGTAGCCAGCGGCTCTTGAACAGTTGCTCCACCGACGCCAGGCTGTCAAAGCCACCCTGCCCCGAGCTCCAGTGGCTCAGCACGATGGCGGCATAGCCCCCTGAGAGCACCAGCGGAACAGCAACGCCCCCTACCAGCCCCATCGCCCGAGGCGCCAGCGGACCCAGGGCGAGCGCTAGCCAGCCCAGCAGCGCCATCGAATTGGCGGCCTGGAAGAGAACATCGGGGCTCATGAATCAAGACCTCGTCGGCGTCCTTACGCTACGAATCATGCGTCTGATCCGGCGTGATGGCCACTGGCATCACCGCCCGACGGCAAGGTCAGATCGAGCACGAGCCGGCCCTCGACCTGCCCCGCTTCGATCAACCGATGCGCCTCAGCAGCCTCTTCCAGGCCGAAGACGCGCTGGATGCGGGGTGCGATCCGCCGGGCCTCGAGCAGGCCGAAGAGCGCCGAGAGATCGTCCTGGAACCATTCCGGATGGCGGGTCCGGCGACCCGAGATGTCGTAGAAAACGACCCGCCTCGACGAACCCGGCCAAGACGACAGCCCCTTGATGCGCAGGAAGTCGAACGCAAAGCGAAGGCGCGCAAACAGCCGCGGGCTCGCGTCGCCGGCTTGGTGCGCGCTCCGAAAAGCAGCACTGAAGCCCAGCGCAACCAGCCGTCCGCCTAGCGCAAGACGCGCCATGACGGTGGAAAGCGCCTCGCCTCTGGCGGCGTCGAGGATGACCTTGAAGCCTTTGAAATCCCGCGTCAGTCGGTCGAGCTGGGCGGCGGCATCGCCGGCGTCATAGGCGACAAAAGTCGCGCCAAGGCTGGTCACCACAGACTCCCGCTGTGCAGAAGCCACGCCCACTGCCGGCAGCCCGAAGGCGCGGCACAGGTCGAGCGCGGCCAGGCCCACGGCGCCACTGGCGCCCAGGATCAGCACCGGATCGCTCAGCTTGGCTTCAGCCTCCCGAAACAACGCCTGGTAGGCGGTCATGTAGCTCAGGATCAGCGGCTCTACCTGCGTTGCCGCCAGCCCCTGCGGCACCGCGACGAGGGTGTCGGCCCGGCACACCAGATGGGTGGCATTGCCGCCCACCTGCGTCAGGTCGGCCACCCGGTCGCCGAGCTGCCAGCGCGTGACGCCCGGGCCGACCGCGTCAATGAAGCCCACCATGTCGTAACCCAGGGTCAGGGGCAGGCGCAGCTTCAGGACGGGGTAGAGGTTGCGCCGGATCAGCATGTCGGTGAAAACCAGGCTGGAGGCCTCGACCCGGACGCGTACCTCGCCGGGGCCGGGCTCCGGCAGAGCCACATCCTCCACCAGCTGGATCACCTCGGGGCCACCAAAGGCCCGGATCTCGAGTCGCTTGACCACCACGGGGGGCGCCCTCACGCAGGCCAGCGCCAGGCGCGCCAGAGGAAGAGCAAGCCGAGCGCCATGAACCACAGCTGGATCGCCGTCGTGCTGAGCACGATCGAGATGGGCGGCGTCATGCCGAAGAGCTCCAGGGCAGGCAAGGCGACCAGGCCCCCCACCGCCAGCCCGGTCACGCCTGCCCAAGCCGGCAACTGCTTGTCGCGCAGGATCAGCAAGCTGGTGGCGATGGCCCAGATCGCGGCGAAGGCCGCCACGCCCAGCATCTCTCCAATCGCGCCACCCCAGGCGTTGACGGCGGACTGCACGGCCTCGATGGCAGCGCGCCCCTCCGCCGACAGGCCAGGGGCGGCGTGGGCCTCGGCCAGCGTCACGCTGCCCGTGAGCCAGCGCAGGATGCCGATCGCCCGTGCAAGCGCCGAGGCCGCGGCCGCGCCGATGGCGATGAAGGCCAGCGCCCCGAATGCGCCGCGCCGGGCCGCCAGGCGAACGCTCAGGACGCCGGTCACCAGGAAGAGCAGTGAGTAGCCGAGGTAGAGCCCGTATCCCAGCCGCACGGCATCGAGCTGCTCCCGCAACAGCGGCAGCATCTTCGAAGGCGCGTAGTCGAGGCTGTCCGGCCACTGGATCGCGTTGCCGAGCACGGCCATGGGCGCGAAGAGGCTGAAGCCCTGCACGAGCAGAACCAGTCCAGCGGCCAGCAACAGGCTGCGGGAAGTCGTGGCGTGGTCGTTGGAAGAATCGCTGGGTGGCATGCGGGCTCCGATGGTGGGAAGGGTGAAGGGATTTCAGGCCGACAAGGAAGCGCCAAGGCGATTCGGGCTTGCTCGTGAGGAGGCGCTCTGCGGGCTCTTGCGAACTGCAGGCTGAACTTGCGTCAGGGCTTGGGGAGTTGAGTCGCTGTCGCCTCGCGGTAGCGGTTGTCCACCTGGTTCAGAAACTCACCGATGCGGCGCTCGAGATCTTCGTAGTGCGGGTTGAACGTGGCGCGGGCGCCGGCCTCGCCCGGGGGCGGCGACTGCCCGCCGACGCCGTACCAGACCCGCGACGCCTCCTTGCAGGCCCGGATCTCTTGCTCTTTGCGGAAGGGGGTGCTGCCGCAGTTGCGGTAGGTGCCGGTGATGCCGTAGTGCGGGTTGTCGGGCGAGATGTGCAACGCCAGGTGAGACAGCCCCACCACGCGCAAGGCGTCATGGGCTGCAGGCAGCCAGATCACCCTGCTGCTGAAGGCTTCCGCGGGCGGCTGGGAGAAGTAGTTGATGAAGACGCTGCGTGGATCACGGGCGCTCTCAGCGAAGAACTCCCGGTTGGCAACGGTATCGAGCACCTCGTCGTCTTCACTTTGCACCACCAGCCAGGGCGTCTTCACAGCGCCTGCTCGCCTCACCCGGCGCTCCATCAGGCCGAGCACCGCCATGGTGGAGGCGATACCGCGCGTTGGCATCGCCCCGTAACGTGCGAAGTCCTCTCGCGGCCCCAGCTCGAGCCAAGGCCGGAAGGCCGCCACCCATCGGGCTTGCCGCGCCAGCGTGTTGGAACGAAGCCGGTAGGCCGGCGACAAGCCGATGACCGCATCGACGGTACCGGGCCGCTCAGCTGCAACCGCGAGCGCCAGCGCCGCACCGAGGGAGAAACCTGCAAGCACGACCTTGTCGTTCTCGCGGTTGGCCTGCGCCACCGCCGCCTCCACGTGAGCCAGCCAGTCCCGGTGATCCACCACCATCAAGTCGGCTGGGCGTGTGCCATGCCCCGGGAGCAGCAACACCCGCGACTCCAAGCACAGCTTCGAGAAGGAGCTCGCCAGATCGCGCATGGCGAAGGCGGTGTCCGACAGCCCGTGCACGAGGACGGCGATGCCACGGGGCGCCCCGGGTGGGCACCCCTGGCCCGGGGGAATGCGGAAGGGGGCCACGGACGTCAACTCCGCATCGGCCCTTGAAGGAGCAAACGGCAGCCGGTGGGCGCGCAGTTCGTGGGTCACCCACGCGACGTAGGCGTCGAAGTCGGCCACAGGCGCCACGGCAGATGCGTCACGCCATCCGCTACTTTGCAGCTCCGGCCGGGGCGCGGTGCGCTCTTGGGAAGCACAGCCCGAAAGCAGCGCCCACACGGCCACCAGCCCCACGGCGAAGATAGGCGCCTGCAGGAATCGGTGACCAGATCGTGAATGACCACTCGCCACGCGCTGCTCCACTCAACCTCGAAGCCTTCATCCTTCCGTGTGGGGCCCGTCTAGGGCAAGACTCACGCCTGCATGACGGCCATGCAAATTTGCAGGGTCTTCTTACGAAAGCGACCTGAACAGGTCTTGATGGACGCCACCATCCACGCGCAAGCCCAGTGCTCGATGATGCAAGCCGACTCTCGCACTTCGAAGCTTTCCGCCGCCAAGCGGCTTGAACTGGAGCGAGGGATGACCAGGGTCCCGTTTCAGAAGTTCGAAGTTTTTATCCGCAAGAGCGCGCACCTCCAAGGGCAGCGCTGCATGGCAGCGCCGAAACCTTGCAGAGGCGGTATGGATCACAACTTGCGATGAGAACCTGCTTCAAAGTCAGCTTGGGCCTCAGCCAGCAAGGCGTCGAGTTTGCCCGTACCCAGATCAGCCGTGATCTGCTGATCCCACGCCAGAGCATCAAACTCAGCGAACCACTGACGGAACTCTGCAAGACCACCGGGCGGGAGCGCTCGTACGGCCTCTTCGATGGCTTTGACGTCAGACATGGAGCAACCCTCGCTTGAACGGAGCACCCAGCAGCACCCGGGTCAGAGATAACCGTGAACGAGCTTCAGACACTCGGCACGATGCTCAGAGCATCGTTCGCAGCGCCTCGATGGCAATCTGTTCACCATGCTCCTGAACGAAATGGCCGCCTTCGGGGATCAACATAGCCGGCGGACATCCGCGGATCTGCAGGCGCAGCCTGTCCATGGACGCCGGGGTGAACACCGGGTCCTGTGCGCCGATGGCCATCATGGACGGTCCCTGCCAACGGTCGCGCCAGAAGGCCGCCGCGCGTTCGACCCATCCACGGTCCGCGTAGCCGTTG
>CAYSOD010000258.1:0-6034 GCA_964432385.1 uncultured Rubrivivax sp. | reverse complement strand
CTGGAGGCCGTGGAGCTGGTGGCGCAGCACCGGCCTGACGTGGTGTTTCTGGACATCCGCATGCCCGGCCTGACAGGGGTGGAGGCCGCCCGGCAGATCGCACAGATGACGCTGGGTGAGGATGAGCTGCTGCCCGAGGTGGTGTTCATCACGGCCTACGACCAGTACGCGGTGGAGGCTTTCGAGCAAGGCGCGGCCGACTATGTGCTCAAGCCTGCCGAGGCGCAGCGCTTGCGGCTCACGGTCGAGCGCATCCGCAAGCGGCTGGATTCACGCGGCACGCCCGAAGAGTCGGCGGCCCCACCACTGCAACGCCTGCTGCACCAGCTGGCGGTGAAGATGAATTCGGGTGCCGCACCGCCTCGCCTCACGCGCATCCAGGCCAGCGTGGGCTCCACCATCCAGATCATCCCGGTGGACGAGGTGCTGTTCTTCGTCAGCGACGAGAAGTACACCCGCGTGCAAACGGCCAAGACCGAGGCCCTGATCCGAAAGCCCATCAAGGAGCTGGTGGACGAACTCGACCCCGACCACTTCTGGCAGATCCACCGCAGCACCCTGGTCAACGTGCGGGAGATCGACAGCGTCACGCGGGACGACCGCGGGCGCCAGATCGTGAGCGTGCGAGGCCACGGCGAGAAGCTGGAGGTCAGCCGCAGCTACGCCGGGCTGTTCAAGGGGATGTGAGGACAGTCAAACACCGAGCGGCACAGGGCCACCAGGCGCCACAGGTGCAACAACAGTTCGGCACGACCCAACGTATTCTTGTGTGCGACTGTCAGTGAGGTGCGAACGCATCGCGGCATGATGTGGGTGTGACCCAGACCTCCTCCTCCACCTGGACACGGCCGCTGGCCGAGGCTGGGCGCACCGTGGCCTTCGTGGGCGAGGTGCTCATCTCCTGCGGGCGCTGGGCGCGAGGCCGTGGCGGGCCCGGTCGAGGCGAACTGCTGCACCAGCTGGACCAGGCCGGGCCACGTTCACTGCCCATCGTCGGGCTGAGCTGTGCGCTCATCGGCCTGATGCTGGCCTACATGGGTGGCGCCCAACTCGGGCGCATCGGCGCGCAGAACTTCCTGGCCGACGTGGTCACCGTGGGCATGGTGCGTGAGCTCGCCGGCATGATGACCGGCATCATCCTGGCCGGCCGCATCGGGTCAGCCTTTGCGGCGCAACTGGCCACGATGGAGGCGGGTGAAGAGATCGACGCGCTGCGCGTGCTGGGGGTGGACCCGGTGGCCCACCTCGTGCTGCCAAGGCTGCTGGCGCTGCTGCTCGTGGCACCGGCCTTGTACGCCTGCGGTGCCCTGGCCGGCGTCCTGGCAGGCTGGCCGGCGGCCGTGCTGGCGTATGGGGTGACCAGCGCCGAGTACCTGCACCAGTGTCTGCGCGCGCTGACCTTCACTCACCTGTGGATCGGCCTGTTCAAGTGCATGCTGTACGTGGCCCTGGTGGCCCTGGCCGGCTGCCGCGAGGGCCTGCATGCAGGGCGCAGCGCGCAGGCCGTGGGCGAGGCCACCACCACCGCCGTGGTGAAGGCACTGGTGTGGATCGTGGCGGCCGCTTGCGGCACCACGGTCGTCTTCACCGCGCTGGGGTACTGATGCTGACACCCTGCGCCAAGCACCCCTCAGCCAGCAGGCCCACCGCGCCCGAAGCACCCCCTGGCCACGGCCGCACACCCGCAGATGCCAGCCCGATGCTGGCCGTGCAAGGCTTGGCCGCGCAGGCGGGCGGACGCACCATCCTGCAGGGGATTGACTTCCACGTTCACACGGGGGAGGTACTCGCCATCGTCGGGCCCAGTGGCTGCGGCAAGAGCACGCTGATGCGCCACCTGGTCGGCCTGCAGCGACCGCCCGAAGGCCGCGTACTGCTGCAGGGGGCAGACGTGCATGACGGCGACGAAGATGCCCTGGCTGCGCTGCGCCGGCGCTTCGGCGTGATGTTCCAGGCCGGGGCGCTGTGGAGCTCGATGACGCTGGGCGAGAACCTCATGCTGCCGCTGCGCCTGTTCACTTCCCTCACCGCTGAACGGTGCGAGCAGCAAGCGCGCGAAAAGCTGTCACTCGTGGGCCTGCAGCAAGGCTTTCACCTCATGCCTGCGCAACTCTCCGGCGGGATGCGCAAGCGCGCGGCGCTGGCACGCGCTTTGGCGCTGGACCCACCGCTGCTGTTCCTGGACGAGCCCGGATCTGGGCTGGACCCGCTGAACGCCGCCCGCCTGGACGACCTGCTGCAGGAACTGAGGCACCATCGGGGCAAGACGGTGGTGATGGTCACGCACGACATCGCCAGCGTGTTCGCGGTGGCAGACCGCATGCTGTACCTCGATGAACAAGCCATGACCATGACCGCCTTGGGCACACCCCGGGACCTGCTGCTGCAAGGGCCGCCAGCCGTGCAGCGGTTTCTCGCGTCGCAACAGGCGGGCAAGGGGCTTCTTCGCCCTGCGGGGTCCACCACGGGAGCCACCGCGTGAGGTCAGCCGCCCTGCGGGTGGGGCTGTTCGCGCTGGCCGGGATGGCGCTCTTGGCCCTGGCGCTGGTGACAGCGGGCGGGCGCTGGTTCAGCACCCAGGAGCGCGCGCTGATGCGCTTTCAGACCTCCGTCTACGGCCTGCAGATTGGCGCACCCGTCGTGCTGCGGGGCGTGCAGGTGGGCAGGGTCGTCGCCATCGGGCTGGCGCCCGGTCGCGATGCGGCCTTGAACCTGCCCGTGACGGCCGAGTTCGACACTGAGCTGCTGCGCCCGCTGCTGCAGGCGCCCACCGCCCTGGGCACGGCTCCGGCAAGTGCAGCTTCTGCCCAACCCGGACAAACGATAGCGGCCCTGGTCGAGCGCGGTCTGGTGGCCCGGCTGGCCACTCAAAGCCTGCTGACGGGCCTGCTGTATGTGGATCTGGACCTGGGGGTGGTGCAGGCTGCCAAGTCCGCTGCGGTCACCACGCCAGTGCCGGACAACGCCGGCAGCCTGCCTGTCATCCCCACGTCGCCCACGCGGTTGCAGACCCTGCAGGCCCAGCTCGAAGGCCTGGATCTGGGGCAGATCGGCCGGGATCTGGCCGCCGTGGCGTCGGCCACAAGGGAACTGCTGGCTGAACCGCAGTCGCGTCAAGCCCTGCTCCGCACCGCGCAGGCCGCGCAATCGCTGCAGTACCTGGCCCAGGCGCTGCAGCGCGAGGCCGGCCCGCTGGCCCGCTCGGCGCAGGACACCCTGGCCCAGGCCCGCCGCAGCCTGGCGGCCGTGGACCCGCTGATGCAGGAGGGCTCGGCCGCCCTGCGCCAGGTCGGGCAAGCTGCCGCCCAGGCCGGGGCAGCGGCTTCACTCGCGGGGCAACAGGTGGGCGACGCGGCAGTCCAGACCAAGGCGCTCGCACAGGCCGCGCAGCCCCTGGTGGCCGACCTGCGCCGCACGGCCGACGAACTGGGCGCCGCCGCCGGCACCCTGCGGGAGGCCGCAGCCCCGGGCTCGCCCGTGCGCCGGCAGACTGAGGCCGCGCTGCTGGAAGTGACGCAGGCTGCTACCGCCCTGCGCGCCCTGGCCACGCTGCTGGAGCAACACCCCAGCGCCCTGATCTGGGGGCGGCCGAAGTCACCCTGACGGGGCGGTGCGCACGCGGACCTGAGCGGCCAACGAACCGGCCCTTAGAGGCGTGATAGGCCCCATTCAGACTGGGAAGAAACGCGAGGCAGGTGGATCACTTCGGCGCGCCCGCGCGCGCCCGGGCCACCGCCTCGGCCAGTTGCTGCCCACTCTGGTAGTGCGGCACCCGCCACACCAGGCGCCAGGCGCGCTGTACGAAGCTGTTGGCACCGGCCACTTCCTGCGTCCAGTAGCGGTCAGCCAGGGCCCGGTTGCCGGGCACGTCCAGAGCGAAGGCGTCCCGGCTGGCGGCGCCGCCGAAGATGTAGAGCTTGCCGTCGATCACCCGATAGGCGTCGGCATCGCCGCCCCAGGGGATGCCGTAGACGATGCCGTTGGCGCAGTACCCGCCGTACTGCGGCAGGTACTTCTGAGGCGCAGCGTCGAACAGTGCCTTGTGCTCGGCACTTGCAAAACGGAAGGTCACTCCCTCGTAAACGCTGCGGTGTGCCGGGATGCCCGGCACGTAACGGCCTTGCGTGAAATAGGCCACCACGTCGGCGCCCTGGAGCATGAGCCGCTTCTCCTCGCCTTCGGCCACCGCATTGACGGGCCGCAGGGCGCTCGAAGGGTTCTGCGCCACGAGCGCCGAACATCCTGACAACAACACCGCCGTCGCCAACACGCCCGCTCCCAACAGGCGTTTGGCGGGGGACGTCCAGGGTTCGAGCTGAGGCCGGCTCGAGCACAGGCGGTTCGCGCTGTCGTGATCAGGCAGCTTGGACATCGGGAGAAGCTCCATGGGGTTGTGAAGAATGCAGCAGGGTGGACGCGCTGGCGTCCACCGCTTGGTCCTGGCAGGGCGCGGGCCACCCCAGCAAGGCACTGGCCTGCGCCGCGCGCTCGAGCATCTGCGCACGATCGCGGCCGCCCAGGTGGACAAAGCCGTGGTGGTGGTTGCCCGTCCACTTGAAGTCCCGCGCCAGGGCCGCGCCGGTTTTCGGGAAGCTGAACATGAGCGCATCCGGAAAGGTGCGCGCAAAGTCGGCGCGCTGCGCCGCGCTTGGCGCGGGCGGCACGGCGTGGGGGTCGAAGGCACGGTAGACCAGGCTGGCCGCGACGCTCGCGGTGGGCTCGATGCGGGGGAGCGCCGTGGGGTCGTCGCCAAGCGCCAGCGCCACGCCCATGGCGTGCGGGTCGATGCCGTGCACACGGCGGTAAAGGTCACCGAACTGCGAGGCCAGGCGCGGGTTGCACTCGATCACGCTCAGCCGGTCGGTGGCGGGGTCGTGGAAGAACTCCAGGTTGAACAG
Organism: uncultured Rubrivivax sp.; assembly: GCA_964432385.1. GTDB lineage: Bacteria > Pseudomonadota > Gammaproteobacteria > Burkholderiales > Burkholderiaceae_C > Rubrivivax. The sequence goes on along the minus strand of CAYSOD010000258.1, from coordinate 1,136 downwards.
GCCACGCGAAAAACCGATGGCGCCCAGAAAGCGCCGCGCCACGTCGAGCGCGCGCGCCTGCACAGCCGGGGCGAGCCGGCTCGGCAGCTCCCAGCGCATGAAGGCGCGGGTGCCGGGGTACATCACAGCGTCCACCACCCCCAGGGCGTGCACCTGGCCATCGGCCACCCAGCCGTCCAGGTTGTACTGGGGCACGTGCAGGGGCACGGGTTCCTCCAGCAGCATGCGGTGGGCGCTGCCCGCCTGCGGCAGACGCACGCGGCACAAGCGGTCGAAGGGCTCGACCAGATGGCGGATGACCCACAGCTCCCAAGCACCAAAGCGGGTGTGGGCCTGCAGCGCGGCGCGGTTGTCCACGGTGCGGGCCAACACCGAGAAAGCGGCCTTCACCGGTTTGACGAAGGCGGGGTAGGCCAGGCCGTGCGGAATGTCGTCGCCGTACGCGGCCTCCAGTTCGGTAAAGCGCAAGTTGGCCTCAGGCGCCACTTGCTGCAGCACGCGGCGCGCGTGCAGCTTGTGCTGCGCCGCCAGCAACGACGCCACGGGCGTGCCGGGCAGACCCAGCTTCTCGGCCACCAGGGCCGCCGCCACCGCACCAAAGTGCTCCTGGTGCGAGAGCACGGCCCGCCAGCCCAGGCGACGGCCGCGCCGCGCCTGACGCTCGGCAAACCGCTCGGGGTCGTAGAAGGCCAGCGCGGCATTGCTGGGAAAGCTGAACAGGTCGAAACCGGCGTGATCAAAGCGTGCCCAGCCCTGCGCCTGCAGCTGGTCGCGCGCACGGCCATCCCAGTCGTGGGCGAACAGCCAGCCCACGCGCGGGGGCGTGCTCATCGGTCCGCTCCAGGCCCCATGACAGGCACCCAGGAAAGCGCCAGATGAGGCGTCCAACAGGACGGGTTCAAGCCATCCTCACGCATTCATGCGCCGCCGGGCCGCGAAGCTCAGGGCGTCCACCAGCGCCACCAGCGCCAGCATGGCGCCCAGGATCGTGGCCGTCTTGCCCATGTGGAACAGCCCCATGTGAAAAGACAGGAGCTGCCCCAAACCGCCGGCGCCCACCACGCCCAGCACGGCCGCGGCGCGGATGTTGTTCTCCCAGCGGTACAGGGTGTAGCTCATCAGCTGCGGCAGCACCT
>CAYSOD010000257.1:0-6057 GCA_964432385.1 uncultured Rubrivivax sp. | reverse complement strand
GGTCTCGGAGCCGGCGGCGTAGTTCCAGGTGATGGTCATCGCGCGCTTGTAGCCCTTCTGCGCCGCGATCACGCCCGTGGCATAGCCTGGCTGCCAGTTGCTGAAGCTCGAGCGGAAGATGTTGGGCGCGCATTGCGGGCCGGTGATGGCGTCGGCTCCGGCATTGGGCACGATCAGCAGGGTCTTGCTGTCCTTGGCGGCGCGCGCCATGGCCAGCGCCACGCCGGAGTGCACGGTGCCGACGATCACATCCACCTGATCACGCTTGATCAGCTTGTTGACGTTGTCGGTGGCCTTGGACGGGTCGCTCTCGTCGTCCACCTTGAAGTACTGCAGCGTGCGCCCGCCGAGCTTGCCGCCTTGCTCCTCGACGTGGAGCTTGAAGCCCTTCTCGATCATGTCGCCCAGCGCCGCGAAGGTGCCGGTGGCCGGCAGCATGAAGCCCACCTTCAGCGGGGCCTGGGTCTGAGCCTGGGCGGCGGTGGTGGCCAGGGCCAGGGCGCTGGCCAGGGCAGTGACGGTGAAGGCGAAGCGGGTGCGCATGGAGGACTCCTGAAAGAAATTGGGGCCGTGAAACCCGAAGTGTCGCGCAGCATGCCCGCACCGGGCCCGTGCGCGCAACCGGGGCTTCCCTCAGACGTGGCGCCGATGCTGCATCTGGGCCCGTATCGGAAGCTGCGCCCGGCCTATGCCACCAGCTCAGCCTGCGCCTCCATCAGCAGCACGCCCCCCGGCCCCTGCGCCCACAGGTGAACCCTGCCGCCGTCCTCATGGGCCTGCGCTGGCTGGCCGTGCAGTTCCAGCACCTGCCCGTCGAAGCACGGGTGGCGGGCTTTGAAGCTGAAGGAGCGGACCTGCGCCTGAGGCTGCTGCCGGTGCACCAGGTCCAGCAGCAGCGTGGCGATAAGCGGGCCGTGCACCACCAGGCCGGGGTAGCCCTCGGTCTGCGTCACATGGCGCCGGTCGTAGTGGATCCGGTGGCCGTTGAAGGTCAGCGCCGAGTAGCGGAACAACAGCACCTCGTCGGGCACCAGATGGCGTTGCCAGTGGGCCCGCCCGGGGTCGGGCGCCGGGGCAGGCTCGCCCACGGCGGCTGGCGCGCCAGGCGTGGGCTCCTCGCGGTAGACGATGTCGTGCCATTCACGCAGGGCGGGGGCGGACTGCCCGGCCACGCGCAGCTCATGCCGCACGGTGACGAAGACCAGGGCACCGCTGCGTCCCTGACGCTCCTGGACGGCTTCGATGGTCGAAACCCGCTGCACACGGTCGCCCACGCGCAATGGGGACAAGAACTCGAAGCGGCTGCCCGCCCACATGCGCCGGGGCAGGGGCACGGGCGGCAGGAAGCCGCCGCGCCGGGCGTGGCCATCGGGCCCGATGTCGCGGGCCTGGTGCAGCGGCAGGAAGTACAGCCAGTGCCAAAGCGGCGTCAGGGGCGTGCCGTCGGGCACGGGCGTGGGCTCATGGTCCAGGGTGGCGGCCAGGGCCTGCACGGGCGTGGGGTACAGCAGGTCCTCGCGCGCCTCCTGGCGGCCCACCCAGTCTTGCAAACGTGGGGTGGCTAGCGTCACGACACGGTCTCCCCTTCAGGCCCTGCTTCGGGGTACAGGCCGCGCGTGCGGGCCATCAACCGCGTCATGCCCAACAGCGAATCCAGGTGGGGTGTGGGCATGGCCAGTCGCCGTCCCACCTCGCACACCGCGCTCAGCAGCGCGTCGATCTCCAGGGGGCGGCCGGCTTCGGTGTCCTGCAGCATGGAGGTTCGAAAGGCGCCCAGCTTGCGCGTGAGCTCATGCCGTTGCTCCGGGTGCTGCTCGATGGGGATGCCAAAGCGCGCCCCAATGTCGCGCGCTTCCAGCATCATGGCGTTGAGGTAGGCCCGCAGCAGCGTGTCGTCGAGGATGCGGTCGCCCGTGGCGCCAGTCAGGGCAGAGATCGGGTTCATGGTCATGTTGCCCCAGAGCTTGAACCAGATCTCGCGCTGGATGCGCTCGGAGGTCTCCACCTGAAAGCCCGCCCGCGCCAGCAGGTCGCCCACCTGCCCCAGGCGCGCGCTGGTGCTCCCGGCAGGCTCGCCCAGGATCAGCCGGTTGCCAAAGGCATGCTGCACCACGCCCGGCGCGGAGGTGCTGGCGCTCAGGTGCACCACGCAGCCCAGCACGCGCTCGGTGGGGATGTGCGCGCGGATGGAGTCGCCCGGGTCCACCGAGGCCAACCGCAGGCCCTGGCCAGCGCCGGGCAGGTGGTCAAAGAACCACCAGGGAATGCCGTTCATGGCCACCAGCACGGTGCTGTGCGCGTCGGTCAGGGCCTGCACGGCCGGTGCCACCGCCGCCAGCGCGGGGCCCTTGACGGCCAGCACCACCAGGTCTTGCACGCCCAGGGCTTCGGGCTGGTCGCTCGCCTGCAGGGGGTGCACCACCACGGCCGGGCTGCCCGTCTGCTCCACGCGCAGGCCATCGCGCTGCAGCGCGGCCAGGGTGGCCCCTCGTGCCAGGACCGACAGCTTCAGGTCCTGAGGCCCCAGCCGGCTGCCCAGCCAGCCCGCCACCAGGCCGCCTACGGCTCCTGCTCCCACCACGCACACCTTCATATCACGGGCCCCTCACACCGGCTCACACTGGAATCCACCGCCGCCAGAGATGCTTTGACGCCCCTGGCCCCCAGAAGGGTCGATCTTGACACGGGGTTCAGGGTCGCACGGCCGGCGTCTCCACGGCCAGGCCGCGGTCGCGCCAGGCCATGTAGACCTGCAGCGCGAGCGACTCGTCCGACTCCGGTGCGTAAGGCTCGGCCCGCACGCCGGTCATGCAGTTGCGCAGGCGGCGCGTCAGCGGCCCCACCGCCTGCCATTCCAGGCGGTAGGTGGGATAGCCGGCGGCATTGCCCGGCGGGATCAGGGCCCCGCCCAGGCGCAGCCCGGCCCGGTCGTCATGGCACTGCGCACAGGACAGGTTGAGCTGGCCCACGCGCTGCTGCCACAGCGCGGCGCCGCGCGCTCGCCAGACCTGCAGCGGTGCGTCATGGGCTGGGGTGGTCGCCAGCCCGCGGGAGGCGTGGGCCACGGCGGTCTCCAGGGACAGCACGGCCTCGGCCCCACCCGGCGCCGAGGGCCCGAGCCCCTGGTGGCGCGTGCGGCACTGCGCGATGCGGCCGGCCAGCGTGACCGGGCGCTGCAGGGCCGCGTCCCAGGCTGGGTGGCGGGCGGCGACGCCACGCATCGAGGCCTGAGGCGCGGCGCCGTGGCAGCTTGCGCAGGCCTGCTGCTGCGGCCCCTCGGGGCGCGACCACAGCTGCAGCCCCTCCTGCACCCACAGCAGGCCGGGGTTGGAGGCGTCGTCGCGCTGCATCGCCTGCAACTCGCGGCCCATGAAGTCGAAACCGCTGCGCGGCGCAGGAGGCCGGATCGTGGAGGATGCGGGCTGGGCCTGTGGCAGAGCAGCTTCGGCGGGCTTGGCGGGCCCGGTGGTTGGGGCGGCCACTGGCCCGGCGGCGGCGAGCGTCAGCGTGACGGCGGCGATGCCTGCCGGCCACGCAGTCCGCGTTGACCCCCGCACCCGCGGCACCCTTTCAGGCCACGCGCAGCGGCGCAGTCTCGGTGTGGCGAAAGCCCCGGTCACCTTCCCAGGTGAAGGCCAGCGTGCCGGACTTCTGGGCCCGCAAGTGGAAAGCCAGCAGCGGGTTGGCCGCGACCGCCGGATGCAGATCGGCGGCGAACACCAACTCGCCGTCCAGTTGGCAGCTGAAGCGGCGCAGCACGTCGCGCGGCACCACCCCGCCCGCGCCATCAGGGCGGTGGCCGGTTTCCATGGGGTGCGCTATCAGCGCGCGGATCTCGATCACCTCTCCAGCGCGGGCCGCAGGCACGGTGACGATGGCCCGCACGGCGCGGGGTGCTTCGGCGGCGGGTGTGCTCATCGTGGCTCAGCTTTCCACACAGGCAGCGAGGGTCACCAGCACGTCCACGCGCTGTGTCCACACGGTGCCGTCGGACAGGCGCGCCAGCGCCACCACCTGCTGCGACGTGGCCAGCCGGATGCGGGTGGCCACGCGGGCGCGGCCGACCCGGGGCCCGAACTGGAACTCGGCCACCTCTGGCGCGGGGTTGCGGCTGGCGAACAGCGCCAGCGCCACCACCCGGTCGCGCTCGGTCATGGGGCTTTCGACGTTCACCGTGACCGGCACGGCGTTACCGTTTTCCACCATCTCGGGCAGCTCGATGGTGATGCGCCCGTCGCGCGGCGTCGCGCTACCAATGAAGCGGGCCATCGCTGCGCGCAGCGCAGGCGGGTCGGCTGCTGGCGCAGCGGCGGCCGCCGGCTGTGCACGCAGCAGCAGCGCCGCACCCGTGGCGGCAGCGGTGGCCAGCACGGCGCGGCGGCACGGCGCGCACGCAGTCTGGGCTGTCGGGGCTGTCCGGGGTGTCCAGGAGGTCATCAGCGCCGGCTCACTTCAGCGTCACCAGGAAGGCCACCACATCTTCCACCTGCTGCGCGGTGAACAGCGGACGGTCTCGCCAAGCCTCGCCCACCCGGTGCAGCCCGTCCACGCGGTGGTAGGCCGGCATGATCGTGTCGGGGTTCAGGCGCTGGGCATCGACGATGCGCAGGCGCAGCTGCCCTTCGGTCCAGCGCGAACCGGCGCCGGCGAGGTCGGTGGACAGGTCGCCGGGCGTGCGCTCCTCTGGGAAAGGGCCGCGGTGACACAGCAGGCACAGGCCGACCCGGCGGTCGACCACCAGCGCACGGCCGCGCTGGGCGTCGCCCCGCAGGCCGCGCAAGGGCTCGGGCATCGCATCGCCCACCGTCGCCATGGGTCTGCGGGACGAGGGCGCGGTGCCGTTGGCATCCGTGCCCAAATGACCCCCGGCGGCGAAGGCCGGAGGCAGTGCCGACAGCATCAGGCCAGCCAGAAGGGCACGGGGGAGGACGGTCAAGTGCAAACCTCCCCCGCCCTGGGGTCAAGCCCGCAGACTCTGCTGCTTGATCGGCAACTCACGGATGCGCTTGCCCGTGGCGGCAAAGATGGCGTTCATCACGGCTGGGGCCGCCACCGCGATGGTGGGCTCGCCCACGCCGCCCCAGAAGCCGCCCGAGGGCATGACGATGGACTCCACCTTGGGCATGTGGCGCATCAGCAGCGAGGGGTAGGTGTCGAAGTTCTTCTGCGCGATGGCGCCGTCCTTGACCGTGCACTCCTGGAACAGCATGGCGCCCAGCCCATAGACGAAGGAGCCTTCGATCTGCGCCTCGATCTGCTGCGGGTTGACGGCATGGCCGCAGTCGGTGGCGGCCACGATGCGGTGGATCTTCAACTCGCCCGCGCGGCTGACGGACACCTCGGCGCAGGCCGCCACGTAGCTGCCGAAGCCGTGCGTCTGTGCCAGGCCGCGGAACACCTTCTGCCCGCCCACGTCGGGGGCCGGCCTGCCCCAGCCAGCGCGCTCGGCCACCGCATTGAGCACGGCCAGGTGCTTGGGGTGCTGGGCCATCAGCTTGCGGCGCAGTGCCAGCGGGTCCTGCTGGGTGGCATGCGCGATCTCGTCGATGAAGCACTCCATGTAGATCGCGTTCTGGTTCAGGTTGACCCCGCGCCAGAAACCGGGCGGCACGTGCGGGTTGCGCATCGCATGGTCGATCAGCAGGTTGGGGAAGGAGTAGCCGATCATGGCCTCGCCCCCGCCGTTGTTCAGGCCCTGGAAGACCACCGGGTCGCGCCCCTCGCGGACCATCTGGGGGAAGACCCCGGCCAGGATGGACTGGCCCGAGATGCGCATGTGCAGGCCGGTGATCTCGCCCTTGTCGTCCAGACCGGCCGTGAGCTTGCACTGGGTGATGGGGTGGTAGTTGCCATGCTGCATGTCCTCCTCGCGGGTCCACAAAAGCTTGACCGGCGTGCCCGGCATCTGCTTGGCGATCTGCACCGCTTGGGTGACGTAATCCTGGAAGCCGCCCCTTCGCCCGAAGCCGCCGCCCAGATCGATCTTGTAGACCTCGACCTTTTCGGCCGGCAGTCCCGACGCCGCCACCGCGGCGGCGAACGAGGCCTCGCCGTTCT
>CAYSOD010000256.1:0-6069 GCA_964432385.1 uncultured Rubrivivax sp. | reverse complement strand
GTTGACGCAGCGCGGGGCTGCGTCAGATCAGTGACCCTGCCGCGCAACGGACATGGGGCTCCCCTAGAATCCGCGGTTCCTTTTCGGGAGAACGACCATGGGATCATTCAGCATCTGGCATTGGCTGATCGTGCTGCTGGTGGTGGTGCTGATCTTTGGCACCAAGAAACTCAAGAACATCGGCTCCGACCTCGGCGGAGCAGTCAAGGGCTTCAAGGACGGTGTCAAGGGCGGCCAGGAGGCAGCGGAGACGCCTGCTGCGCCGGCACAGCAGGTCACCACCGCCAAGACTGTCGACGCGCAAACCGTTGACGTCGAGGCCAAGACCAAAGGCTGAACCTGTCTCACGCCCAGATCCGCGGCCGGGGTGCAGCGGCTGACCGGCTCACGCTGCCCACCTTCTTGAACCTGCCGCGGCGCGCTCCATGATCGACTTCGGCTTCGACAAGCTGGCGCTCATCGGCGCCGTCGCGCTGATCGTCATCGGCCCGGAGAAGTTGCCGAAGGTGGCCCGCACTCTCGGGCACCTCGTCGGCAAGGCGCAGCGCTACGTGGCTGACGTCAAGGCCGAGGTCAACCGCTCCATCGAGCTCGATGAGCTCAAGAAGATGAAGACCCAGTTCGAGGACGCAGCCCGCGACGTGGAGACCAGCGTGCAGCAGCAGGTCAACGAGGCCTCGTCGTCCTTCGAGAAGGATTGGGCCTCGATCGGGTCCTCCCTGGACGGATCGACCTCCTCTTCCTCCTCCAGCGGTACGAGCTCCTACGAGCCGCTGGCGCCGCCGCCGCCGGAGTATCGCCACCCTCGCAAGAAGTGGCGCCTGAAGCGCGGGGCCACGCCCCAGTGGTACAAGCAGCGCCATGGCATCCGCACCAAGGCCCAGTCCGGTGCGGCCCGTGTGGCCCGCTTTCGCCCGCCCGGGCTGAAGAGCGCCCGATGAGCAAGCCCGAGGCCAAAGAGGACGAGCTCGCCGGCACCGAGGCGCCCTTTGTCTCGCACCTGGTGGAGTTGCGCGACCGTCTGGTGCGCGCGCTCATCGCCGTGGTGGTGGCCTTCATCGCGTTGGCGGTCTGGCCCGGGCCCGCTGGCCTGTACGACCTGCTGGCCGAACCCATGGTGGCGCACCTGCCCCAGGGCACCAAGCTGATCGCCACCAATGTGATCTCGCCCATCTTGGTGCCGTTGAAGATCACCCTGATGGCGGCCTTCCTGATCGCCCTGCCCGTGGTGCTGTACCAAGTGTGGGCCTTTGTGGCGCCGGGGCTTTACTCCCATGAGAAGAAAATGGTGCTGCCGCTGGTGGTGTCCAGCACGCTGCTGTTTCTGCTGGGCGTGGCCTTTTGCTACTTTCTGGTGATCCCGGGCATGTCCAAGTTCATCCAGGCCTTCGCCCCTACGGCCATCACTGCCGCGCCTGACATCGAGCAGTATTTCGGCTTCGTGCTCACGCTGTTCCTGGTGTTCGGCATCGCCTTCGAGGTGCCGGTGGCGGTGATCGTGCTGGCCCGCATCGGGGTGGTCACCATCGAGCAGCTGCGCAAGTTCCGTGGCTACTTCATCGTGGCGTCCTTCATCATCGCCGCGGTGGTCACACCGCCTGACGTGATCTCCCAGCTGGCCTTGGCGGTGCCCATGTGCATCCTCTACGAGATCGGCATCGTGGCAGCCCAGGTGTTCATCAAGCACACCAAAGCGCCTGCCGAGGGCGACGACGGATCGCAGGCCGCCTGAAGGCCTGGGCGGTGACCGCCCTTCGGTGTCGCCAAACGGTCAGGCGAGACCGGCGAACCGCGCCGCGAAGATTCAGCGGCGTGGGGCTGGAGCGGCAGGGGCAGGCCGTTGCCCGACCTTGACGTCAAGGTCTTGCGGCTGACCGTTGCGCAGCAGGGACAGCCGCGCCGAAGACTGCGGCCTGAGAGCCGCCACAGCCTTCAGCAGGTCCGCCGTGTTCAACACCGGCCGCGCGGCCACGGCCGTCACCACGTCACCTGGGCGCACCCCCGCCAGCGCGGCGGGCCCCCCCTGCAACACGCCCGTGATCAGCACGCCCTGCACCTTGTCCAGCCCAAGCGAGGCCGCGAGGTCCGCTGACAGATCCCGGGGCTCCACCCCAATCCAGCCACGCACCACCCTGCCTTCGCGCACCAGGTCGTCCATCACCTGTCGCGCCAGGTCCACCGGCACGGCAAACCCGATCCCCATGCTGCCGCCACTTTGCGAGTAGATGGCGGTGTTGATGCCCACCAAGGCCCCGCGCGCATCCACCAGCGCGCCTCCCGAGTTGCCGGGGTTGATGGCGGCGTCGGTCTGGATGAAGTTCTCGAAGGTGGACAACCCGAGCCGGTTACGCCCCAGGGCGCTGACGATGCCTGCGGTGACGGTCTGACCGACGTTGAAGGGGTTGCCGATGGCCAACACCGGGTCACCCACCACCAGCCGGCTGGCGTCGCCCAGCGCCACCACGGGCAGCGGCGCCAAGTCAATCTTCAGCACGGCGATGTCGGTCTCCGGGTCGGTCCCGACCAGCTTCGCGCGAGCCTCTCGTCCATCGGCCAAGCGCACGTCGATCTCGCTGGCCCCCTCGATCACATGGTGGTTGGTCAGCAGATAGCCTTCTGGCGAGACGATCACCCCCGAGCCCAGGCCCGCGCTGGGCGTTTGGTCCTCGCGGTCACCAAAGAAGAAGCGAAAAGCCGGATCGTTGGCGTGCGGGTTGCTCACGGGCGGCTTCTGCGCTGCGATGCTGACCACCGCGGGCAGGGCGACCCGGGCCGCCGCGCTCAGGCCTCCTGCGCCTGAAGCCGTTGCAGCAGGGGCTTCCACCACCGACACGCGCACCGGCAGCAGCGAGCCGCTGCGAAGCCACTCGGGCTTGAGCGTGCCCACCACGAACAGCACCGCCACGACGATGGTGACCGCTTGGGAGAAAATCAACCAGGTTCTGCGCATTGCCGGACAGATCCGAAAGACCCGAAAGACCCGAAAGACCGCATGGCCCACCGTTTGGAGATCGAGTCCTTCTTGCGCGAACTGTTGTCGGTGGATCGCTTCAAGGATTATGGGCCGAACGGTCTGCAGGTTCAGGGGCGCGATGAGGTGCGCAGGATAGCCTCGGGCGTGACGGCCAGCCTGGCCTTCATCGACGCGGCCATCGCGGCCGGCGCCGACACCTTGCTGGTGCACCACGGGCTGTTCTGGCGCGGTCACGACGGGCGCCTGACCGGCTGGCTGCGCGAGCGCGTGGCACGGTTGATACGCGCTGACACCAACCTGCTGGCCTACCACCTCCCGCTGGACGCCCACGACACCCTGGGCAACAACGCCCAGCTCGGCTTGAGGATGGGTTGGCGGGCGCAGTCACGCTTTGGCGACCAGGACCTGGGGTTCATCGGGACGGCTGAGCAGCCGGCCGAGCTGAGGCAGTTGCAGGCCCGGTTGCAAGAGGTGCTGGGCCGTGCGCCCCTGTGTGAGCCGGGCGATGGCCGCCCGGTGCGGCGTCTGGCGTGGTGCACCGGTGGTGCGCAAGGGTTCTTCGAGGCTGCCATCGCTGCTGGGGCGGACGCCTTTGTCACGGGTGAGATCTCCGAGCCGCAGGCTCATCTGGCACGCGAGACGGGCGTGGCCTTTCTGGCTTGCGGTCACCATGCCACCGAACGCTTCGGCGCGCCGGCAGTGGCTGCGGAGGTGGCCTCACGTTTTGGCCTGGAGCACGTCTTCATTGACGTGCCCAATCCCGCATGAGCGTTGGCGTGTCGACCGCTTGCCCTGTGCTGGTGACCATGGGAGATGCCGCCGGCATCGGCCCGGAGTGCATCGTCAAGGCCTGGCAGGCCGGCGCTCTGGAGCAGGCGGTGGTGGTGGGCGACCGGGAGGTCATGCGCCGGGCGGCGTTGCAGGTAGGGGGCGAGCGCCCCATGATGGCCGTCATCGAACATCCTGCAGAGGCGGGGCAGGTGCCCCCTGGCTGTTTGGCGGTGGTCGAGCCGGAAGGTCTGCCTGCTGGGCTCGCGGGCCTGGAGATGGGGCGTGTGCACGCGGGCTGCGGGGCCGCTGCGGCGCGGTGCATCGAGTCGGCGGTGGCGTGGGTTCAGGCCGGCGCCGGGGCGGCCATCGTCACCGCGCCCATCCACAAGGAGGCGCTGGCGGCCGCAGGCATCGGTTTTCCGGGTCACACCGAGATGCTGCAGGCCCTGGCCGCGGGGCCTGCAGGCCCTCCACCCGTGCGCATGATGCTGGCCAACGAGGAGTTGCGGGTGGTGCTGGTGACCATCCACCTGGCGCTGCGTCGGGCCATCGAGGCCGTCACTTTCGAGGCGGTGCTGGAGACGGTGCGCATCGCCCACCATGCCAGCGCGCGGTGGGGGCAAGCCAAGCCGCGCATCGCGGTCGCCGGCCTGAACCCGCACGCTGGCGAGGGCGGCCTGTTTGGCGATGAAGAGCAGCGCATCATCGGCCCGGCCATTGCCGCGGCCCGCGCTGAAGGCATGGACGTCTCCGGGCCCTGGCCGCCCGACACGGTGTTCATGCGCGCGCGAAACTTTCCAGGCCACCCTGGCGCCTTCGACATGGTGGTGGCAATGACCCACGACCATGGCCTGATCCCGGTGAAGTACCTGGGTGTGGACCAGGGCGTCAACGTGACGCTGGGCCTGCCCTTCGTGCGCACCAGCCCGGACCATGGCACTGCGTTTGACATCGCCGGCACCGGCCAAGCCGACCCGGCCAGTCTCATCGCGGCGCTCAAGGCCGCCAGGCGCTTATCTGGAGGTTGAGCGCTTGCAGCGTGGTGCTCTTGTGTGGAGTCCGACGCCCGAGGCAGGGAACACCGAGCGCGTCAGGCTCGTGAATGTGGTGGTCGGCTAGAATCCAGGGTTGACCCGCAGTCCGGTATCGCAGTTCGGTAGGGCACTGCAGGCAGATCAAATCAAGAGGGTTTTCATGAGTGACGCTGTTGCCGACCCGGGCCGCCGGACATGGATCGCGATCACGTGCGGTGCCGGCGCCGTGGGTGGTGCTGCGGTGGCCGTGCCTTTCATCAGCACCTTCACGCCTTCCGAGCGCGCCAAGGCGGCCGGAGCACCGGTGCAGGTGGACATCTCCACCCTGAAGCCGGGTGAAAAGGTCACGGTCGAGTGGCGCGGCAAGCCGGTATGGGTGGTGCGGCGCACGCCCGAGCAACTGGAGTCGCTGAAGAAGACGGAGGCCCAGGTGGCCGATCCGGCCTCATCGCGCACCCAGTACCCCACGCCGGACTACGCCAAGAACCCCCACCGCTCGATCAAGCCCGAGTTCTTTGTGGGCGTGGGCATTTGCTCTCACCTGGGCTGCTCGCCGTCCGACAAGTTCCAGCCCGGGGCCCAGCCCTCGCTGCCGGACGACTGGTCGGGTGGCTTCCTGTGCCCGTGCCACGGCTCGACCTTCGATATCGCCGGGCGGGTGTTCAAGAACAAGCCCGCGCCGGACAACCTCGAAGTGCCGCCGCACATGTACCTGTCCGATACCCTGCTGCTGATTGGCGAGGACAAGAAGGCCTGAGGCCTTGTCGCCACCCTGACCGTCAGAATCACCCGAGGCAATCATGGCTGAATTCAAGGAAGCGCCGGCAGGCGCGCCAGTGGCGCAGAAGCTGATGACGTGGGTCGACAACCGGTTTCCGGCGTCGAAGATGTACAAGGAGCATCTGTCCGAGTACTACGCTCCGAAGAACTTCAATTTCCTGTACTTCTTCGGGTCGCTGGCCATGTTGGTGCTGGTGATCCAGATCGTCACGGGCATCTTCCTGGTGATGCACTACAAGCCGGATGCCAACCTGGCCTTTGCCTCGGTTGAGTACATCATGCGCGATGTGCCCTGGGGCTGGCTGGTGCGCTATATGCACTCCACCGGCGCCTCGGCCTTCTTCGTGGTGGTTTACCTGCACATGTTCCGGGGCCTGATCTACGGCTCGTACCGCAAGCCTCGTGAACTGGTGTGGGTCTTCGGCTGTGCCATCTTCCTGTGCCTGATGGCCGAAGCCTTCATGGGCTACCTGCTGCCCTGGGGCCAGATGAGCTACTGGGGCGCGCAGG
>CAYSOD010000255.1:0-6071 GCA_964432385.1 uncultured Rubrivivax sp. | reverse complement strand
CGCACCGCTGGGCGCGCCTGGGCGACGCCGTGCGCTGGATCACCCAGGCCGGCGGCATGGCCGTCATCGCCCACCCTGCACGCTCCAACTTCACGCCCACCGAGGAGTACGCCCTCTTCAGCGAATTCGTCGCCCACGGCGGGCGGGGCGTGGAAGTCATCACAGGTGCGCACAGCGCGGCAGAGCAGGTGAAGTACGCCGACATGGCGCAGGAGTTCCAGCTCTACGCATCACGCGGCAGCGACTTTCACTCGCCCGACGAGAGCCACACCGACCTGGGCACCCTGCCCGATCTGCCCGGGAGGCTCACGCCCGTGTGGGAGGCGCTGCAGGACCGCGTGATCCGCGCGGCGTGAAGGCCTCAATGCCGCGTCATGGCGGCGTCATGACCGCGTCACGGCGAAGTCATGGAAGCGTCAATGCCGCCTCACGGCGTGGTACTGGCCCCTCGGGGCGTCACCCGCGCCGTGTCCACCGACAAGGTGCGCAGGAAGGCCACCAGGTCCTGAGCCTCCTGCGGGCTCAGGCGCAGCGGGCGCAGCACCTGCTCGCCATCCGCATGCAGGCGCTCCAGGTTCAGTTCGGAGTAGTGCTGCACCACGGCCTCCAGCGTGGCGAGCTGGCCATCGTGCATGTAGGGCGCAGTGCGGCCCACCTGCCGCAGCCCCGGCACCTTGAACTCGCCGAAGTTGCGGTGGGTGGCCTCCACGTGGCGGGTCTTCACGGCCTCGTCGGGCTGCCCCGGTGCTGGGGCGTCGGCCCAGCGCGACAGCAGGTTGTAGGGGCTGGTCTTGAGCGCCTCGATGCCCCCAAAGCGGCCCGGGTCCACCACGCCGGGCCGCACGAAGAAGCGCAGGCCGATGTCGGCAAACTCGCCGTGCGTGAAACGCGGGCCACCGTGGCAGAGCTGGCAGTTGCCGCGCCCGACGAAGAGTTGCAGGCCCCGCTGCGCGGCCTGCGGGTAGCGGGCAGCGGCCGCGCGGTCGCCCCTCGCCAGGGCGTCGCGAAACTCGTCGAACGGCGTTCGCGGCGAGACCAGGGTGGCCACATACGCGCTGATCAATTTGGCCGTGCCCACCAGCACGGCCTGCGGGTCCTCGCGCCGCAGGTCGCGCCCAAAGAGCCGGCGCCAAGCGGCGAGGTCGGCAGGACGGCGCGCCAGTTCGGCCTGGAGGTGGGCGGGGCTGGAGGCCATCTCGCGCGCATCCAGCAAAGGGCGGATGGCCTGAGACCACAGGCTGTCGGCCGCGCCGTCCCAGCCCTGCCAGCGCTCGTGCACCGCGTTCCATAGCGACGGGGCGTTGCGGTCGAGTTCGGCCACGCCGCGCGAGCGCGCCAGGCCGTCGGCAAAGTCGTGTACCGGCTGGTGACAGTGCGCACAAGACACCCCAGCCGGTGACAGGCGTGGGTCGGAGAACAGGCGCTGGCCCAGGGCCACCGCCTCGCGGCGGCCGCTCAGCGCGTTGCCCGGGTCACGCACGGGCGCCGGCGGCCAGGGCCCGTGGCTGAGGATGCGTTCGGTTTCCTCGGGGGTGAAGGACAGCAACGAGGTGGCGGGGCGCGTCTCAGTCTGCAGCGGGCGGTTGGAGGACTGCGCCTGGACCGGGGTGAAGAGCATGAGCACGCCCGAGGTCAGGAGGCCGACTGCGACCGCCATCACCCAGCGATGGATCGCGCCCACGGCTGGCCCGTCACCAGATTTCACTTCAGATCGACCGTCTGCTCCAGCCACTGCCGACGCCCGTCCGCCTCGATCTCGAAGCGGATGCGCCAGCGCCCGGCCATGTGCAGCATGAGGCCCTGCGCGAGAAAGCGTCCATCGGCCTGGGCCTCCAGCGTGGGCCGGTAGTTCATGCCGTGGCGGTGCGCGGGCATGTCGGCGTCCACCCGCAAGAGGCGGGCATTGCCGCACAGCACACCGCGCACGTTGACGTGACGGCCCACCGCCCAAGGGGCAGGATCCGGCACAAAGGCCACGGCATGGCCCGCAGACTCGCCAGTACCTGAGGCGATCAAGCGATGAGTCGCCGGCAAATCAGCACCGCAGTCGGCCGCGCGAGCAAAGCCACTCAGGCATGTGAACGCCACGGCCCATGAGGCCCAAACCCCAGCGGCCCGCACCAGCCAGCCAGCGCTCACGCCTTCCACACGCCCTGCAGCAAGGCCTGACCGTTGCGCCAGGCAATCGCCTGGGCCAAAGGGCCGGGCAGGTCGGCGAGCCACTCGCGCGACCACCGGGCGTGCGGCCCGATGTAGTGCCAGCGCTCGGGCGTGAAGGTGTCGGTGCCGACCATGAAACGATCGGGAAACTCCACGAAGGCCTCGCGCCAGGCGGCGTCCACCCGGGCACCGCTGGCCTGGTCACTGCGAAAGGCGAGGTCACACCAGAGCTGAGGGTGGCGGCGCAACACCTCGCGCACCCGAGCGGGGGGCTCGAAGCCGGCGTGCGCCCACAAGATGCGGGCCTGCGGCCATTGCAGGAAGAGGCGCTCCACCGCATCGGCGTCGCTGTGGGCATGCAAAAACAACCCCCGCTCACGGGCCATCGCCACCATCCGGCGCGGCACCGGCAGATCGGCATCGGCGCCAAAGAGGTGGAACTCGCCCACGCCAGCGAAGCGGTAGCGCTTCAGGCGGTCTTCCATGTAGCGCAAGATCGCCTCTTCCCGCACCCAACTGCCCGTGTCGGCCCGCGTGCGGTAGGGCCGCAGTACGGGCACCACGATGTCGGGGGCTTCGGCCCGCAGCATTTGCGTGCCCTCGTCATTGGACGAAGACACCAAGGCGGTGCGCAGACCCGCAGCGCGCAGCAGCGCGGCGGCCTGTTTGGGCGGCACCACCTCCCAGGCGTCGTGGCTGTAGTGCAGGTGGGCGTCCAGCAGGGGCAAGGGCTCGGCCGCTGAAGCGAGGCGATCGGTGAGCAGCGTTGTTGCACCACCCAGCATCCAGCCCAGCGTGGCGCGCCGGCTGACGTTCCCGTCAGTGAATTTCACCAAGCCCACCGCTCAATCTTCCTTGCGGTTGAACAGTGCTTCCATGGCCATGTCGATCACCAGAGCGCACAAGCTGTAGAGCAGCGATCCCACAAGCGCAGCCCCGAAACCCGTCACATCGAGCCCCTCCAGCATGGAGGCCGCAGCCCAGAACATCAGCGCGTTGATGACGAAGAGGAAGAGCCCCAGGGAGAGCAAGGTCACGGGCAGGGTCAACAGGATCAGCACCGGACGCACCAGGGTGTTCAAAAGACCCAGGACCAGCGAGGCCACCAGCGCAGCCCAAAAACTGGTGACCTGGACGCCCGCGTAGAGGTGGGCCACGAGCAACAGCGCGCAAGCCAGCAAACCCCAACGCAGCATCAGCTTCATAAGAGCCAGCATAGCGCAGCGCAAACCGCCCCGGCTGCTGGGGCGCATGTGGGCAGGACTGCCACGCAAACATGCGATCTGACGGCCTTCAGGGGCAGCTCCAGGTCTCTCTTTGCGTCAGGATGCGCAAGTCAAGTCGGCCGGCCCGCAGGACAATCGACGGCATGTCTCAGAGGTTCGAAGTCCACCCGGACAACCCCCAGCCCCGGCTGCTGAAGCAAGCGGTGCAGATCCTGCACGCCGGCGGGGTGGTGGCCGTGCCCACGGACTCGAGCTACGCCTTGGTGTGTCACCTCGACGACAAGGCGGCGGCCGAAGCCTTGCGGCGCCTGCGCGGGGTGGACGACCGACACCACCTGACCCTGCTGTGCCGTGATCTGAGCGAACTCGCCAGCTACGCCCGTGTGAACAACCGACAGTTCCGCCTGCTCAAGCTGGGCACCCCGGGGCCCTTCACCTTCATCCTGGAGGCCACCAAGGAGGTGCCGCGGCGCGTGAGCCACCCCTCGCGCCGCACCATCGGCCTGCGAGTGCCCGACCACCGCGTGACCCAGGCCCTGCTGGAGCAACTCGGTCAGCCCCTGCTGGCCACCACGCTCATCCCGCCGGGCCAGACGCAGCCGATGAACGACGCCCAGGAGATCCGTAATCACTTCCAGAAGCAACTGCAGGCCGTGGTAGACGCCGGCGCCTGCCCCATGGAGCCCACCACGGTCATCGACCTCAGCGGGGCCGAACCGGTGATCCTGCGAGTGGGCAGCGGCGAGCCGTCCCGGCTGGGGCTGCGGGTGGACGAAGCTGAAACCTCGTAGGCAACCCCCCTTTGAGCCCTCGCCCCTACACTTTCAGGCCGATGGTCCCTCCCCCCGCAAGAAGCCCATGATCAACGTCAACAAACTCGTGTCCGCCGGCCGTGGCCTGGCCCCTGTGCTGCTCAAGCGGGCCTCCACCGTCAGCCTGGACTGGGACACGCGGCAGAAGAGCCGCTTCGACGCCACGGACTCTCTGGGCCGCAGTCTGGGCGTCTTTCTGCCGCGCGGCAGCGTGGTGCGCGGCGGCGACGTGCTGGTGGCCGAGGACGGCTCACTGGTGCGCGTTGACGCCGCGCCCCAGGCGGTGATGGTGGTCAAGCACTGCCCACACCACGGTTCACCTTTCGACCTGACGCGCGCGGCTTACCACCTGGGCAACCGCCACGTGCAGATCGAACTGCAGCCCGACCACCTGAAGATCGAACCCGATCATGTGCTGGGCGAGATGCTGGACCGCATGCACCTGATCGTCACGCAGGAGCAGGCCCCCTTCGAGCCCGAGGCCGGCGCGTATGCGGGCGGTCATGGGCAAGGGCATCAACATGGGCATCAACATGGGCATGACCATGGGCACGATCACGGGCACCCCCATGAACATGGCCACGCTCATTCGCACGGCCACGACACCGGCCATCGTCACGGATGAGCTCTGCGGCCACCTTGCTGCGGCTGATGTGGCTGGCCTCGCCGGCCTTGCCCGTGGGAGGCTTCAGCTATTCCGAAGGGCTGGAAGCGGCTCTGGACACGGGGCGTGTGCAGGGTGAGGCCGCGGTAGGCGACTGGTTGCTGGACCAATTGCACTTGTCCCTGGCGCGCGCCGACCTGCCGGCCTGTGCCCAGGCCTTCCGCGCTTGGCATGGCAAAACCGACCACGATCGCCTCCAAGGCCTCAACGACTGGGTGCTGGCCACGCGCGAGAGTGCCGAGTTCCGCCTGCAAACCGAGCAGATGGGCCGCTCGCTGGTGGAGTGGCTGCGCAATGGTGAACAGGCCGAGGATCCGCGCATCGCCCGTTGTGCGCGCTTGAGCCCTGCGCCCACCTGGCCCGTGGCCTTCGCCCTGGCCTGCGCATTGGCCTTCCCCCAACCAACTGCGGCCAGCCAGGCGGGCGAAGGTGAGCCGAAAGAAGACTTCAGCGATGCCGGCCAGCAGGCCGCCGAACAGGCCCTCCTCGCCTTCGCCTTCGGCTGGGCCGAGAACATGGCGCAGGCGGCGATGAAGTCCGTTCCGCTGGGGCAGGCCGCCGCGCAGCGCATCCTCACGCGCCTTGCACAAGCCATCCCGGGCGCCGTGCAGCAGGCCCTGGCGGTAGGGGATGACCAGCGCCAGGCCTTCACACCCATGCTGGCCATCCTGTCTTCTCGGCACGAGACGCAATACTCCCGGCTGTTTCGCTCCTGAAGCCCGGGGGCCCTGACCGCCCATCACTTCACCACTGCCCGCCATGCCCGCACATCTGGACACCCTCTCCGGCCGCACCAAGAAGCTGCCACCGCTGCGCGTGGGGGTGGGCGGGCCCGTGGGATCGGGCAAGACCACGCTGGTGGAGATGCTGTGCAAGACCATGCGCGAGCGCTGGGACCTGGTGGTCGTCACCAACGACATCTACACCAAGGAAGACCAACGCCTGCTCACGGTGGCCGGCGCTCTGGACCCCGAACGCATCATGGGCGTGGAAACCGGCGGCTGCCCGCACACGGCCATCCGAGAGGACGCCTCCATCAACCTGGAGGCCGTGGACCGCATGCTGGGCCAGTTCCCCAACGCCGACATCGTGTTCATCGAATCGGGTGGCGACAACCTGGCCGCCACCTTCAGCCCCGAGTTGTCGGACCTCACCATCTACGTGATCGACGTGGCCGCGGGCGACAAGATCCCGCGCAAGGGCGGGCCC
>CAYSOD010000254.1:0-6081 GCA_964432385.1 uncultured Rubrivivax sp. | reverse complement strand
TACGTCAACATCGGCGCCTACGTCTACGACGGCACCATGGTGGACACCTGGGCCACCGTGGGCGCGTGCGCGCAGATCGGCAAATACGTGCACCTGTCAGGTGGCGTGGGCATTGGCGGCGTGTTGGAGCCCCTGCAAGCCAACCCGACGATCATCGAAGACAACTGCTTCATCGGTGCCCGCTCAGAGATTGTCGAAGGGGTGATCGTCGAAGAGAACTCGGTGATCAGCATGGGGGTCTACATCGGACAGAGCACCAAGATCTACGACCGTGCCACGGGCGAGGTTCATTACGGCCGCGTGCCCGCTGGCTCCGTGGTGGTCAGCGGCAACCTGCCCTCCAGCGACGGCACCTACAGCCTCTACTGTGCGGTGATCGTCAAGAAGGTCGATGCCCAGACCCGTGCCAAGACCAGCATCAACGAACTGCTGCGTTCCTGACCCGCGTCACCTGAACGACCGACGAGCCACCGGAGACCACGATGTCAGGCAACATGGAACGCGTCCTCCGCCTGATGGTGGAGAAGAAGGCTTCGGACGTCTACCTCTCGACGCGATCGCCCATCCTGATCAAGATCCACGGCTCCATCATCCAGATGTCGGAGCAGTTGCTGACGCCTCAGCAAATCCGCTCGCTGCTGGCCGAAGTGATCTCCCCCAAACAGATGGAGGAGCTTGACGACTCCGGCGAACTCAACATCGGGGTGGGTGTGGCCGGCGCAGGTCTCTTTCGCCTCTCAGCCTTCAGACAACGGGGGTCGCTGGCCGCGGTGTTTCGCTGCATTCCGACCGAGATCCCACAGTTTTCCACCCTGGGGCTGCCCACCGTCCTGGAGAGTTTGATCACGGAAAAGCGGGGCCTGATCCTCATGGTGGGTGCCACTGGCACGGGCAAGAGCACGACGCTGGCCGCCATGCTGGAGCACCGCAACCAGACCATGTCGGGCCACATCCTGACCATCGAGGATCCGGTGGAGTTCCTGTTTGCGCACAAGAAGTCGGTGGTCAATCAGCGCGAGGTGGGGCGCGACACGGCGTCGCTGAAGATCGCATTGAAGAACGCCTTGCGGCAGGCGCCCGACGTCATCCTGATTGGCGAGATCCGGGATCAGGAGACCATGTCTGCGGCGATTTCTTACGCCCTGTCGGGGCATCTGGTCGTGGCCACGCTGCACGCCAACAACAGCTATCACGCTCTCGGGCGGATCCTGAGCTTTTACCCGCCAGAGTCGCGGCCGGCCTTGCTGGCCGACCTGGCGGCCGGCTTGAAGTCCATCATTTCGCAGCGCCTGCTGCGGGCCAATGCCGGGGGCCGGGTGCCTGCGGTCGAGGTCATGATCAACACCAAGCTGATCAGCGAGTTGATCGAGCGAGGCGATTTCAATGGCGTCAAGGAGGCCATGGAAAAGTCCATGACCGCAGGGTCGCAGACGTTCGAGCAGGACATCGCCCGCATGATCCGAGCCGGCATCGTGAGCCGGGACGAAGGACTGCTCCATGCTGATTCGCCCACCAACCTCATGTGGCGCCTGCAGAACGACACGACACCCATGAGCAAGGCCATTGCGCCGGAGCCCAAACCCGAGGACGTCTCCGACGAGACGACCTTCACCGAGATCTCCCTGGACGTGCCGGCAGAAAAGCCGCTCGCGCCGGCGCCCAAACCATCGATGTTCCCGAAGCTGAGTGCCTGATGCGGGCGCGGGCTTCACAACATGCGCGGGATCGGTCGCCCGCATGAAGCTCATCGACCTTGTCGAGCGCAGCAGCGCCCGCCTGGAAGAGGCGGGCGTTTCGTTTGGGCATGGCACCACGAACGCCTTCGACGAAGCAGCCTGGCTGGTGCTGTGGCGCCTGGGCCTGCCGCTGGACGATCTTGCGGGCGTGGCCGAGCAGCCCCTGACTGCCGATGAATGCGCAAGCGTCGACACACTCATCACCCAGCGCATCAGCACCCGTCAACCGGCGGCCTACTTGACTGGCGAGGCCTGGCTGCAGGGTGTCCCCTTTCATGTGGACGAGCGCTGCATCGTGCCGCGCTCGCTGATTGTCGAAGTGCTGTGCGATGGCGTGATCGACCCCTGGCTGGAGGCGGCTGGCGTGCAGGTGCCTCAAGTCCTGGACCTGTGCACCGGCAACGGCAGCCTGGCTGTGCTGGCGGCCTTGTGCTGGCCCGAGGCGCGGGTGGACGGTACGGACCTCAGCGCCGAAGCGCTGGCGGTGGCGCAGCGCAATGTCCTGCGGCATGAGCTGCAAGCTCGGGTGCGCTTGATGCAGGGCGACTGTCTGAAGGCGGCCCGTGGGCCCTACGACCTGATCCTGTGCAACCCGCCTTACGTCAACCGCAGCTCCATGGAGGCCCTGCCTCCGGAGTACCGTGCCGAGCCTGCGCTGGCGCTGGACGGTGGGGCTGACGGGATGGACTTCATCCGCCCGCTGCTGGCGCAAGCCGCCGCCGTCCTGCGGCCCGGCGGTGTGCTGGTGCTGGAGATCGGCCACGAGCGGGCCCACTTCGAAGCAGCCTTCCCTGCGCTGTCGCCGCTGTGGCTGAGCACCAGCGCTGGCGACGATCAGGTGCTGCTGCTCACGCGTGAGGACCTCGCGACATGATCACCGTGCGCGATGTCACGCTGCGGCGCGGCGCCAAGGTGGTGCTGCAAGGCACCACCTTCACGCTGAACCCGGGCGAGAAAGCCAGCCTGGTGGGGCGCAACGGCGCAGGCAAGTCCAGCCTGTTCTCTCTGCTGACCGGCCGGCTGCACGCCGACGCAGGCGACGTGGAGATACCGCCGCGCTGCCAGGTGGGCGAGGTGGCGCAGCACATGCCCGAAACGGCCGACGGGGCCACCGACTTCGTGCTCGAAGGCGACCTGCCGCTGCAACGTGCGCAGGCGGCGCTGCGCGACGCTGAAGCGGCCGACGATGGCCACGCCATGGCCGACGCGCACGCCGCACTGGACGAGGCCGGTGCCTTCGACGCGCGGTCCCGCGCGCAGGCCCTGCTGCTGGGCCTGGGCTTCAGAACCAGCCAGCTCGATGCGCCTGTCAACAGCTTTTCGGGCGGCTGGCGCATGCGCCTTCAACTGGCCCGCGCCCTGATGTGCCCGGCCGACCTGCTGCTGCTGGACGAGCCCACCAATCACCTCGACCTGGACGCCCTGGTGTGGCTGGAAGCCTGGCTGCAGCGCTACGCGGGTACGCTGATCGTCATCAGCCACGACCGGGAGTTTCTGGACGCGGTGACCCGCGTGACGCTGCACCTGGATGAGTGCAAGGTCACGCGCTACGGTGGCAACTACACGGCTTTCGAAAGCATGCGCGCCGAGCGCATGTCGCAAGCCCAGGCGGCGTTCGACAAACAGCAAGATCGGATCGCCCACCTGCAGCGCTTCATCGACCGCTTCAAGGCCAAGGCCACCAAGGCCAAGCAGGCGCAGAGCCGCGTCAAGGCCCTGGCGCGCATGGAGAAGCTGGCCCCGGTGCTCACAGCCAGCGACTTCGCCTTCGAGTTCCGCGAGCCGGTGAGCCTGCCCAACCCGATGCTGGCGCTGCGGGACGTCGAGTGCGGGTATGTCGTGGAACCCCCAGCCGCAGGCGTTGGCGATACCGCCCCTGAGGCGCTCGAACCCGGAAGGGTGCGGCGCGATGCTGAGAGCACCAATGGCCCAACTGAAGGGCGCGTCACCATCGTCCGCCACGTCACTCGCACGGTGATGGCCGGTCAGCGCATCGGCATCCTGGGGGCCAACGGCCAGGGCAAGTCCACCTTGGTCAAGACCATCGCCCGCGCCCTGCCGGTACTGGGCGGCACCGTCACCGAAGGCAAGGGCCTGGCGGTGGGCTACTTCGCCCAGCAGGAGATGGACCTGCTGCACGCCGACGACACTCCGCTGCAGTTGATGACGCGCCTGGCCCGCGAGGCCGCACCGCCCGGCACCGACACGCGGGAGCAGGCGCTGCGCAACTACCTCGGTCAGTTCCGCTTCGAAGGCGACATGGTGCAGCAGAGCGTGGGCACGCTGTCGGGTGGCGAGCGCGCACGCCTGGTGCTGGCCACCATCGTCTGGCAGCGGCCCAACCTGCTGCTGCTGGACGAGCCCACCAACCACCTGGACCTGAACACGCGCGAGGCGCTGTCGATTGCGCTCAATGAGTTTGAGGGCACGGTGCTGCTGGTCAGCCACGACCGCGCCCTGCTGCGCGAGGTGTGCGACGAGTTCTGGCTGGTCACGCGGGGCGGTGTCGAGCCCTTCGATGGCGACCTGGACGACTACCAACGCTGGCTGCTGGAGGTGAGCCGCGCCGTGGCACGCGGACAGGAGATCCCCAAGCCCGGTACGCCGGGGACGACCACTGTCCCCGGCACCAGTGCGTCTGCGGGTCGCACGCCTGCCCCGCCTGGCGGCACTCCAGCGCGCGAGGCCACTCCGGCCGCAGGAGCGAGCACCGCCGGTTCAGGCGCGGCGCCCAAGGTCCTGACGCGGGCCGCGGGCGGGTCGACGACCCCGGCCACAGCCGCCGCAGACAGAGGCGGCGCGGAAGACCGCAAGGCACGGGCGCAGGCGCGCCAACGACTGTCCGACGCCACGCGCCCCATGCGCAACGAAATCGCGCAGATCGACAAACGCCTGGAGAAACTGGGCCAGGAGCGCACGGCCGCCGAGACGGCGCTGTCCACTGGGAGCGCCAGCCCCGGCGAGATCGCCGATCTGGGCCGCAGCCTCAACCACATCGCCGCCGAGACGGCCATGCTGGAAGAGCGCTGGCTGGAACTGCAGGAGCAGATCGAAGCCCTGCAGGCTCAGAACGCGTGAAGCACTTCCTGGCGGGCATGAGCGACAGGTTCTCCAGAAACCGCTAAGCCCCCTTGCAGTTTTGCGCCGCCCCCTCTACGGGGAGTCGGGGCCGGGCCAGACGGCGCCCGGACCATGGGGCGCTCAGTCAGTGGCAGAAGCCTGCAGCAACCGCAGCGTCAACTCCACCCGGGCCTGGGCGGGGGTGAGCCCGCCCGCCGAAGTCAGCGTGTCCGCGCCCCCGGGCACGATGCCGCCCGCAGCGCATCGGGTGGCCCGCAGGACGGGCACGCCCCGCGACATCGCCTTCAGCAAGGCTGCTTCCAGATCCTGGTGTACGGTGCCATTGCCGGTGCCGGCCACCACCAGGCCCCGAACGCCCGCGCTGACCAGCGCCTGCACGGCCCGTGGACCAGCGCCTGCGTGGCTGGTGACGATCTCCACCCACGGCCAGGCCTCAGGTGACTCCGGCAGGTGCAAGGCAATAGGCGACGAGACATCGGCAGTCAGGGCACCCCCCGTGGGGCCCGGCCCCTGCGCCCAGGCATCAGCGCCCGCCTCTGGCCAGGGCCGGAAGTGCTGCAGCCGCCCCTCCACCACCTGCCCCAGCGGCCCGGCATCGGCCGTGCCAAAGGCTTCGGTGCGGTAGCTGTGCAGCTTGCGCACTTCAGCGCCCGCCCAGACACGCCCGGCCATCGCCAGCACCACGCCACGGGCTCCAGGTTCGTCGGACACGGTCACGGCGTCCAGCAGGTTCTGCGGCCCATCGGCCTGCAAGGAGGTGGCCGGCCGCATGGCGGCCGTTAGCACGACGGGCTTACTGTGCAGGACCGCCCCCACGGTACGGTGCAGCAGCCAGGCCGTTTCCTCAAGGGTGTCCGTGCCATGGGTGATCACCACCCCGCGAACCTCGGGCCGGGCCAGATGGGCCTGTACCCGCCTCACCAAGGCGGACCAGACGGCAGGGCCCATGTCCTTGCTGTCGAGTTGCGCCACCTGCTCGGCCTCCAATGGCCAGCGGGCCAGCGCCGGTACAGCAGCCACCAGCGCATGCACGCCGCGTTGGGCGGAGGCGTAGCCCACGTTGTCGGTGGCGCTGGCGGCGGCGCCGGCAATGGTGCCCCCCGTGCCCAGCACCACGATCGTGCGGGCTGAGGGGTTTTCTTGTTGCTGCATCAAGCGGTCTCACTCGTGTGGATCCGGGCGCCATGGCTTGCCACGCCCGGACATCTGGATGAAAATACAGTCACTGGATACATCACCAGGACACCCCAGGAGAGGCGCATGC
>CAYSOD010000253.1:0-6104 GCA_964432385.1 uncultured Rubrivivax sp. | reverse complement strand
GCCGCGGTGCGCACGTAACGGAAAGCCTCCTCCAGGCTGTCGCGGATGCCATGCCGCGCCTGATCGTGGTTGCAGGGAATCCAGATGCCGCCGCCGGAGATGGCCGACGTGCCGCCCACCAGCGAGGTTTTTTCCACCACCTGCACCGACAGCCCAGCATCCGCCGCCCGCACAGCCGCCAGCAGGGCCCCGGCACCGGAGCCCACCACAATGACATCGAACTCCATCAGACGATCAGACGAACGGGTCGGTGTTCGGCAGACCCAGCATCACGCCGCCGTGGGCACGGGCGAAGGCGTCGGTGTTGTTGGCGATGTGGCCGCGGGCCTGGTGCAGGTCGCGGAAGATGCGCTCGATGGGGTTGCTGCGGTAGGTGCCGCCGGCCGCGCAGGCGCGCATGATGTCGTTCACGCGCTCGGCGCACAGCTTGGGCACCGCTGCGGACTGCGCACGCTGCATCAGACGCTCCTCCACCGGCATCTTCTCGCCGCTGCGGGCGCAGTGCGCTACGCGGCCGTAGTTGCGGTTGAGGACCAGGCGCAACTGGTCAGCCGCCATCATGGACTCGCTCACCGCCTGCTGGGCATTCACGTCCTCGGCGGTCTTGCTGCCATGTTTGCCTACGTGCGCCGCAGCGCGCACGCGGAAGTGCGAGATGGCCCCCTCCAAAGCACCGATGCAGGCCGAAGACACGGCGCGCTGGAACACCTGCGTGAACGGAATGCGGTAGAGCCAACCGGGGTTGGTCTCACGGCCCGGGCAGCCGGCGTCAGAGTGATCGTTGGTGCGGTGGGTGCGGTGCTCAGGCACAAAGGCGCCCTCCACCGAGATGTCATGGCTGCCCGTGGCACGCAATCCCAGCACGTCGAAGTTCTTGACGATCTTGAAATCGGACTTGGGCAGCAGGAAGGTGCAGTGCTCCATCTCGCCCGAGCCGTTCTTCTTGGGCAGGATGCCACCGAGGAAGATCCACTCGCAGTGCTCAACGCCGCTGCTCCAACTCCAGTGGCCGCTGAAGCGGTAACCGCCCTCCACCTTCTCGGCCTTGCCCGTGGGCATGTAGGTCGAGGCGATCAGCGTGGTGGGATCCTTGGCCCACACATCCTGTTGCGCCTGCTCCGGGAACAGCGGCAGCTGCCAGTTGTGCACGCCTACCACCCCATAAACCCAGGCCGTGGCCATGCAGCCCTCGGCCAGCGCCATCTGCACGGCGTAGAACACGCGGGGGTCCATCTCGTAGCCGCCCCAGCGCTGCGGCTGCAGCACCTTGAAGAAGCCCGCCTCCTGCATCTCCAGGATGGTCTCGCGCGAAATCAGGCCGTCACGCTCGGCCTGCGGCGCACGCTCCACCAGGCGCGGGATCATGTCGCGGGCACGGCCGATGAGTTCGCGCGCCTGAGGCGTCAGCCAGTCGTCCACCGTCTGCAATGAGCCTTCGAAATCCGGGCGAGCTCCCATGTCCTGCTCCTGGTTGGCCCGCCGCTGGCAGGCGCATTGGTTGATGTTGGCATCGTCGGGCCGGAACAGGCCCGATTCATCGTCCGATCGGACTAACGAAAACACCGTCTTGGAGGGCCTCGAATCAGGCGTCTTCACCGAGGGAAAACGAGTGTCCTGTGTGATCTGGCGATGTACGGTTTGTGCCCTGTCTTGGCCCGTAGTCCAAGTGGGGGATTCCCCCGGTGGGCAAAGGCCGCAACCTTCAGTTCTCAGGCCCGCCCTGCACTTGCTGCTGCCACCATGACCACCACCGCGCGCTTCGACCCCCGGGACTTCCGCCAGGCGCTCGGCCGGTTTGCCACCGGGGTGACCATCGTCACCACCCGCGCAGAAGATGGCACACCCGTGGGCATGACGGCCAACAGCTTCAACTCCGTGTCCATGGACCCGCCCATGGTGCTGTGGAGTCTCGCGCGTACCGCGCGCAGCCTGCCCGCCTTCACACAAGCCACACACTGGAACGTGCACATCCTGGCCAACGACCAGGAGGCGCTGTCCAACCGCTTTGCCAAGGCGGGTGAAGACAAATTCGCCGGCCTGGCGCTGGACGACAGCGCCGGTGGCGCGCCGCTGATTCCGGGCTGCAGCGCGCGCTTTCAGTGCCGTACGGCCTTCCAGTACGAGGGTGGCGACCACATCATCATCGTGGGCGAGGTGATGGACTTCGACCGCAGCGAGCGTGCCCCCCTGCTTTTCGTGACCGGCGGCTACGCGCTGGCCACCCGCCTTTCCGGCGACATCTCCACGGCGCCCCAGGCGCAGACCGACGCGGCGCCGTACTCCGAGAACCTGCTGGGGTACCTGCTGGGCCGGGCGCACTACCAGTTCATGGCGGGCTTTCGGCCCACGCTGGAGGCGCGCGGTCTGTCCGAGACCGACTTCTTCATCCTGTCGTTGCTGGCGGTGCGCGCGCCGCTCACGGCTGCCGAGATCGCCAGCCACATGGCCTACACGGGCGTGGACGTCGGCCCGGCCACACTGGGACGGCTCTGCACGCGCGGCTTGCTGGTCACGCGCGAGGCGGGCTTTGAACTCTCAGCCCAAGGACGCGACGACATCCTGCACGTGATGGCCGCTGCCAAGGCGCGCGAGGCCGAACTGCTGGACGAGGTAGGCCCGCTCGAAGCGGCCTCGCTGCGCAACCTGCTCAAGCGCCTGATCGCAGCAAGTGACCCCGGCCTGCCGCCCCTGTGGTCCTGAAGCCCTGAACTCAACCCGAGCCCCCATCGGAACCGTCGCATGAACCAACTCCCCGACCCCTGCCCCATCCCCGTCGGCCACTTTGCCGACATCGGCAACGGCCAGCGCATCCACTATCACGACGTGGGCCAAGGCGACCCCATCATCTTCCTGCATGGCGCCGGAGGTGGGGCCAGCAGCTACAGCAACTTCAAAGGCAACTACCCGGCATTCGCGGCGGCGGGCTTTCGCTGCATCGTGGCCGATATGCTGGGCTTCGGCCTGTCCAGCAAGCCCGACATACCGCAGTACGACCTGGACTTCTTCGTCGACGGTGTGCACCGGCTGGTGAAGGCGCTGGGCCTGCAGAAGGTCACGCTTCTGGGCAACTCGCTGGGCGGGGCGGTGAGCCTGGGCTACGCGCTGGCCCATCCTGACGAGGTGGAACGCCTGATCCTGATGGCCCCGGGCGGCGTGGAGGATATCCCCACCTACCTCGCCATGCCCGGCATCGCCAACATGTTCGCCGTCTACAAGGCTGGCAAGACCGGCCCGGAGGCCATGCGCGAGGTGATGCGGCTGCAGCTGTTCGACCCTTCACTGTTGAGCGACGAGCTGATTGCCGAGCGCGCGCCGATTGCGGCCACGCAGACCCAGGCCTCCCGCTCGGTGATGCCGGTGCCCAACATGACCACACGCCTGCACGAACTGCGCTGCCCTGTGTTCGGTTTCTGGGGCGTGAACGACCAGTTCAACCCCGTGGGCGGGGCCATGAAGATCATGGAGAACGCGCCGCAGGCCCGCATGGTGCTCGTCAACCGCTGCGGCCATTGGGTGCAGGTGGAGCATCAGGAGATGTTCAACCGCGCCTGTATCGACTTCCTGCGAAACGGCTGAACCATGAACGACTCTCTCATTCCGACCCTGGGCGACGAGCTCTTCACCGCGCTGCGCCAATGCCGCACCGTGGCGCCGCTAAGCACCCGCCACCCTGACCTGACCATCGACCAGGCCTACGGCATCTCGCTGCACCTGCTCAAGCGGCGCGAGGCCGAAGGCGAGCGCGTCATCGGAAAGAAGATTGGCGTGACCAGCAAGCCCGTGCAGGACATGCTGGACGTGCGCCAGCCCGACTTCGGCTTCCTGACCGACCGCATGCAGATCGATGACGGCTCGGCCATCGGCTTTGCGCGCCACGGCATGATCCAGCCGCGCGCCGAAGGCGAAATCGCCTTCATGCTCAAGAGCGACCTCCAGGGCCCCGGGGTGAACCGCGAGCAGGTGCTGGCGGCCACGGCCTGGGTGGCGCCCTGCTTCGAGATCGTGGACTCGCGCATCGCCGACTGGAAGATCCGCATCCAGGACACCGTGGCCGACAACGCCTCGTGCGGCGTGTTCGTCATCGGGGCGCAGCACACCGACCCGGCCACGCTGGACCTGGCTGCCGTGCAGATGCAGATGTGGAAGAACGGCCAGCC
This sequence comes from uncultured Rubrivivax sp., assembly GCA_964432385.1. Taxonomy (GTDB): domain Bacteria; phylum Pseudomonadota; class Gammaproteobacteria; order Burkholderiales; family Burkholderiaceae_C; genus Rubrivivax. Next base: position 1,947 of record CAYSOD010000253.1, on the reverse strand, counting down.
CTGTGGCAGCGGCGTGGGAGCCGCCGTGCAGGGCCACCCGGCCGAGGCCGTGGCCTGGCTGGCCAACACGCTGGGGGCCTACGGCATCCCGTTCAAGGCCGGGGAGATCATCCTCTCCGGCTCGCTGGCACCGCTGGTGCCCGCCGCCCCGGGCGACCAGTTCCGCATGGAGGTGCAAGGCCTGGGCGGCTGCAGCGTGCGGTTCGAGACCTGAACCTGAAGGATCACGCGGGGCACAACGGGTGCCCCAAGCGCGTTGAGCACGCCCCTGGCAGGGCGATCAGAGCTTGCGCCGCAGCGCCTTGAAGAACAGCTCGGACTGCAGTCGCTCGCCCTGCACCTGGCGCGCCACCAGGTCGGCCATCTCGGGCGGCACTGGGGCGCCCGGGCGACCGGTGGAGTCGGCGATCACCTGCACCTGACAGGCTCGCTCCAAGTAATACAGGTCGTCAAAGGCGTAGTCGATGCGCTCGCCGCAGACGATGACGCCGTGGTTGGCCATGAAGACGATGTCGGCGCCGTTCATCGCCGTGGCAATACGCTCGCCCTCCTCCACGCCCAGGGCCACGCCGTTGTAGACGCGGTCCACGGCCACCAGGCCGTGAAAGCGCATCGCCGTCTGCGACAGCGTGGTGTCCAGGGCCCGGTCCTGCGTCAGGGTGAGGGCCGTGGCGTAGGGCATGTGCGTGTGCATCACCACCGCCTTGCGCGCAATGCGGTGCACGGCAGCGTGGATGAACATGGCCGTCGGCTCGATCTCGTGTGCGCCGGCCAGGCGCTGGCCGTTCACGTCCACCATCACGATGTCGTCGGTGCCCACCTCGCTCCACAAGAGACCTCGCGGGTTCAGCAGAAAACGGCCGGAGCCGTCAGGCAACTCGGCGCTGAAATGGTTGCACACCCCTTCAGACAGGCCGTAGTGGTAGGCCGCGCGCAGCGCCAGGGCGAGATCAGCACGCAGTTGGCGCACCGGGGCGGAATCAAAGTCCTGTTGATGGTTCATGGCAAGTTCACTCCAGGGCCAGCCAGATCTCGTTTCGCCGCATGAACCAGGGGGTCCACGGCGCGTCGTAACGGGAATATACGGGCTCGCCCTTCCAGCGCATCCCGGCGGCTTGCAGGCCACTCGTGAGCTGGGTCAGGTGGCGCTGGTAGTTGTCTTCCGACCAGAAGCCGGAGAACCTGATGGCTGCCACGCGATGGGCAGCCACCTCGCGGATCTTCACCCGCGGGTCCAGTGGCTCGGGGGCGGTGTCCAGCGTCACGCTCTTGGGCAAGACGAACTGCACCAGGTAGCCTTCGGCCACCGGGGCCTGCGTCACGGGCGCGGTCATGGCCATCTTCACGGGCGTGGGCGTCTGCGTGACCGGAGCGGTCATCGCCATCTTCCGCTCGCCCTTGTTCTTGCCGAAGATGTAGCCGGCCAGCAGCGGAAAGGCCCGGTTGCCCGCCGAGTCGGCCGGCCCAGGCACCGTGACCTCGGCCACCACATAGGGGGCGTACTGGCGGATCTCCACGGCGTCCAGACGCTGGACGACCTCGAAGTCAGGTTCCTCGATGGCGTGGCTGGTCATGGCGGTGGCGGCCAGCAAGAGGGCGGCGATGAGTGTCTTCATGCGCTTGATTGTGCAGATCAGCCACCCTGCGGCGCGGCGCAGGGCCTTTGCGGCTTGCGGGACGGTTGCCCGCCCTCAACGGTCGCACGCCAGGCCAGGCGCAGCATCGGCCTGCTCTGCCCATCTCGGGCCACCCGGGCCCATCCGGCCGTAGCAGCCGTTCTCGCCCAGCGCTCTCACACCCCACAGGAGGCCTTTGCCGATGAAACGATACGTGCTTCGCCTGGACGAGGTGTCGATGGACGACGTGGCGCTGGTGGGCGGCAAAACCGCCTCCATCGGTGAGCTGACACGCACGCTCGGCCCCTTGGGCGTACGGGTGCCGCCGGGC
>CAYSOD010000252.1:0-6106 GCA_964432385.1 uncultured Rubrivivax sp. | reverse complement strand
ATCCTCGATCGGCCGGCGTTCTATGCCGGGGAGCCTCAGATCGATCACGAACTGGGTGAGCCCGGCATGCCGGGCCTTGTCGTCGCGAGGTGCCGTGCGAAACAGTCCGATGACGTATTGCACGCGCCAGCCGTTGGTGGTCCATATCTTGCGGCCATTGAGCTTCCAACCGCCGTCGACCTTGGTGCCTGTGGAAGCGACGGCCGCCAGATCCGAGCCAGCATTCGGCTCGGAGAACCCCTGGCACCACACCGATTCGCCACCGAGTATCCGCGGCAAGTGGAAAGCCTTCTGCTGCTCGGTGCCACGCTGGATGATCGTGGGACCCGCATGGTTGAGGCCGACGAAACACAGGTGATTGTCAGGAGCGCCCGCGCGCGCGTACTCCTCGTGCCAGATGAGCTGCCGCGTCAGCGATAAGCCGAGGCCGCCGTGCTCTCGGGGCCAGGAAACGCCGGCCCAGCCTGCGTCGAACTGGCGGCGCTGCCACTCCGTGTCAAAGGCCCGCATCGCCGCGCCGTGATGCGGCCGCCGCTCCCGCGGAATGTTCTCCGCGAGCCAGCAGCGGGCCTGCTCGCGAAACTGCCGGTCCTCTTGGGTGAAGTGCAGATCCATCGGCCCCTCCGGTCGGTCCGGCGGCGCCGGCGCGACATCTCAATAGATGATACACCATCAGTTTTATATGAACAGATACAACGCCCCGCGAGTCTGGGTCCGCATCTATTCCATAGCTGACGCTTCGTCGGTTATATTGACGCGGCCGCAAATCCGCGCGCCTCGCCCGCAGGCCCATGCCCGACGCCGCCCCCAAGACGCTCGCTTCCCGACTCCGCAGCGTGCTCGAACTGGATCCGAACGCGATCGCCGTCGAAGCCGCCGGGCACCGTCATTCCTGGGGTGAAATCGCGGCGGCGGCCAGCGAGATCGGGCGCCTGCTCGACGCGGCGGGCGTACCGGCCGACGCGCCGGTGGGCTGGTTCGCGCACAATCGGCCGGCGAGCGTCGCAGCCTTTGTCGGACTCGTGCTCTGCGGACGGATGGTCGTGCCGCTGCGCCCGCGACAGAGCCCCGCCGCTACCTGCACCGAGCTCGCAATACAGGGGCTGTGCGCGATCATCGGCCATGCGCAGGATTGGCAGATCGAGGGAGTCGTGGCAGCAGCCGACGCGACGGGCAGTCTCGGGATCGCCGTCGTGGACGACGGTCCGATGCATGCAAGCACGGTCCCCGGACTCGCGACCGTCGGTCCCGGACCGCATCGGGCGCCGCAGCCAGGCATCGTGCTCGAACGACTGACGAGCGGCACCACAGGACCACCCAAGCGCATCCCCGTCGGCGAGGACGTACTGCTGCCGGCTCTGCGGGCAGGCGAACAGTCGACGGCGGCGAGCGACTCGCAGCCGCTGCGGCTGCAGAAGTCGCCTGCGATACTGCTGAAACCCTTCAGCCACGCAGGCGGCCTCTTCGGCCTGCTGCTCGCGCTGTACCAGGCGCGGCCGATGGTGCTCATCGACCGCTTCGATCCGCTGCAATGGGCTGCGGTGATCGAGCGCTACCAGCCGCGTTCGGCGAGCCTCGTGCCCGCCATGATCCGCATGATCCTGGACGCAGACATTCCGCCGGCGAGCCTTGCCAGCCTCAAGGCGGTACGCAGCGGAACGGCTCCGCTGGAGCCGCAGGTGCAAGCGGAGTTCGAGTCCCGGTACGGCATTCCGGTGCTGATCGACTACGGCGCGGCGGAGTTCATTGGCGGCATCGCCGGCTGGACGCTCGAGGACCATCGGCAGTTTGGCGTCACGAAGCGCGGCAGCGTCGGCAGGCTGCGACGCGACGTGCAGGTCAGTCTGCGCTCCATCGAGGACGGAGCGGAAGTGGCGCGTGGCGAGATCGGTGTGCTGCATCTGCGCGGCCCGCGCTTCGGCGATGGGTGGCAGCGCACCAACGATCTTGCGATGCTGGACGCGGACGGCTTCCTGTTCCTCAAGGGTCGGGCGGACGACGCCATCAACCGCGGCGGTTTCAAGGTTCTGCCCGAGGAGATTGCCGCCGTGCTGCGTCGCTACCCCGGGGTGCGCGACGCTGCGGTGATCGGCAAGGCGGATGCGCGACTCGGCGAAGTGCCCGTCGCTGCCATCGAGCTCGCGCCCGGCTGTGCCGTGCCGTCCGCAGATGACCTGCGCAAGTTCGCACGCGAGCACATGAGCGCCTACATGGTGCCGGTCGAGTTTCGTATCGTCGAGGAGCTGCCGCGCACAGTCTCGATGAAGGTGAGCAGACCGCTGCTCAAGTCGCTGCTCGGCATCTGAACTGCCGCGCGGTATCCGCACGCATCACGGGAGGCGCGAACAATGGACCAGTACAGCACGCTGCTCGTCGATATCGCCGACGGCATAGCCACGGTCACGCTCAACCGTCCGCAGAAGCTCAACGCCTTCAATAACACCATGGTGCGCGAGTTTCGCGCATTGTGGCAGGCCGTGCGCACCGACGATGCGGTACGCGTGATCGTGCTGCGCGGTGCACCCGGCCGCGCCTTTTGCACCGGTGTGGACGTCAAGGAAGGCTGGCGTGGCGCGGACACCGGCACCTCGCCCTACGATCAGGAGGATCCCGGTGAGTGGCTCGGCCCGAAGAGCAACCGGGTCTGGAAGCCGCTGATCGTCGCCGTCCACGGCATGGCGGCGGGCGGCGCCTTCTACTGGCTCAACGAGGCGGACATCGCCATCTGCTCAGAGGATGCGACCTTCTTCGATCCGCACCTCAAGTTCGGCAAGATCTCCGCCGTGGAGCCCATCGGTGCCATGGGTCGCATTCCGCTGCAGGAGATCACGCGCATGGTGCTGCTGGCCGACAGCGAGCGGATCACCGCGCAAACGGCTCTGCGTATCAGCCTGGTCACCGAAGTCGTGCCGCTAGAGCGCCTCTGGGCGCGCGCCCACGAACTCGCGACGATGATCGCAGCACGGCATCCGGTGGCGGTGCAAGGCTCGATCCGCGCGATCTGGGAGGCGCAGGGCATGCCGCGCCCGCAGGCGCTCGCGAACGCGCTGCGCTACATCCAGGTCGGCAAGCCCATTGCCACCGAACTGCAACCGCAGAAGACCGCCAACAAGGACTGGACGCCACGTTGAGCGGTGCGTCCGCATTCAAACGCTCCCTGCTGCCGACCATGCTGGCTAGCTCGCTGTTCATGGATCTGCTCGACATGGCGGCCCTCGGCACCGCGCTGCCGACAATGGCTCGGGAATTCGGTACCGATCCACTGCAACTGAAGCTGGCGCTGACGGCGTACCTCGTCACGGTCGCCATCCTCGTGCCGGCGAGCGGCTGGATAGCGGACCGTTTCGGCGCACGTCGCGTGTTCAGCGTGGCGATGCTGCTGTTCCTGGCGGGCTCGATCTGCTGCGGCCTGTCCTCGTCCGTGGAGCAGTTGGTGGCCGCGCGGGTGCTGCAGGGGATCGGCGGTGCGATGATGACGCCGGTCGCGCGCATCATCCTCATCGCCTCGACACCAAGGGAGCGCCTCGTCCAGGCGCTCAATGCCTTCACGTTCACGGCGGTTTTCGGCTCCATGCTTGGTCCGCCACTGGCCGGGATCCTCACCTCCGTGGCGAGCTGGCGCTGGATCTTCTTCATCAACATCCCGATCGGCATGGCGGCGCTGCTGGTGTGGCGCTCCACGCTGAACGTGTTCTCGATGATCGGCTTGGTCATGTTGATGGGCCTCGTCACCAAGAACGCCATCTTGCTGGTGGACTTCGCCAACCATGCCCGCAAGGCCGGTGCCAGCGTGGCCGAGGCCTTGCGCGAGGCGGGTCTGATCCGCATGCGGCCCATCATGATGACCACCGCTGCCATGGTCTTCGGCATGCTGCCCATGGCCGTCGCGCTGAACGACGGCGGCGAAATCCAGGCGCCCATGGGCCGGGCCATCATCGGCGGGGTGATCACGTCCACCCTGCTGACGCTGGTGGTGGTGCCGGTGCTGTACAGCTACCTCGTGCGCGACAAGAAAGCCGCAGCGCCCCAGCCGGACGCTGCAGGCGGTGCCCAACCGCTGCACGGCATGCCTGGCGCCATGCCAGCTGACAAGGATTGATGACGCGCACGGCGGGCTTCGGCCTGCCGCGCGTGATCCGGTTCTCCCTCGAGCGCGCTCCTGCGCTTTGGGCCGGCCCTCAGCGAGGTGCCGGCCCTTTTTCTTGCTGAGCTGAGGTACCGCGAAATAAGCCTGTCGACGTTGGGAATCCCTAATTTGGTGTCGGTTGGCTTTACACCACAGCGTCCGCAAGCAGATGTTTCATAGGAGGATGCTTCGTGGCCCAGAAATTGCGTGTAACGCCCGCTCGTTGATCGGAGACAGTCATGCAGTTCAAAAAAATCGTCGTTGGTTTGGCCTTGGCGGCCACGGCACTGGTCAGTACCGCGGCCCCGTCGTTGCTCATGCGTGGCGTGGGGGGCGTGGACATGAACAACCTGGTGCTGGGTCAGGCGTTCCAGGTCGAAGTGGTGCTGCAAGGCTTCACTACGCCGGGTGAACTCGATGGCGGTGGCTCGGGCGGTGGCTTGATCACCTCGGATGGCTCGCCGCAGTTGACCCTGCAAAACATCGTGATTGGTACGCTGGTCAACACCAGCTGGGACTTGGATCCCTCGCTGTTCTTGATCGACTTCACGGCGGACGCTGCAGGCACGGGCACGATCGAAACCAGCGGCCAATGTCTGAATTCAACGGTGGCCAATTACGGCTGCAGCTTCGCCAGCGGCCCGCTGAGCTTCACGGTGCGTGACCCGAACGCGGTGCCCGAGCCGGCCAGCGTGGCCCTCGTGGGCTTGGCTCTGGTGGGCCTGGGCTTGCAGCGCCGGCGCCGCTGAGCGCAGCGTCGCGCGTTGCTGAACCAGGGCCCTTCGGGGCCCTTTTTCTTGGCCGGCGCATGCTGGCAGCGGGCCCACATCGAATGGGGTCAGGCCTTGCCAACGGGGGCGGGGTGCCCGCACAATCCGCCCCGCTCCGGGGTGCCCGGGCACGGCTGAAAAGTCGAGCCCAGACGCTGAGACGGTCCGAACGACCGAACCCGTGAACTTGAACCGGCTAATACCGGCGTAAGGAGAGCGCATGCCTCACGGCGTGCCATGGCCCACCTGTGCGGTGGACCGTCTGGCACATCCGCAGGCGGCCTTGGAGCAACTCAACCAACGCTCCAGGAGACCGCTGCCGTGAATGCCCCCGAACACCCCCACACCCTGTCGCTGGCCGATCGCCTGTCGCTGACGCGCGAGCCGTTTCCGGCGTCCCGCAAGCTGTACGTGCCCGGCAGCCGGCCGGACGTGGCGGTGCCCATGCGCGAAATTGCCTTGACCAACGGCGAGCGCGTCGTGGTGCATGACACCTCGGGCCCGTACACCGACCCCGCCGCCGCCATCGACGTGCGCCGCGGCCTGCCGCCGGTGCGTGCGAGTTGGGTGGCCGACCGGGCCGACACCGAGGCCTACGCAGGGCGCACCCGCGTTGCGCTGGACGATGGCGGCCAGGAAGACAGCGAGCGCATCGTGCAGTTGCGCGCGGAGGCCGAAGCCCTGCAGCGCACACCCCGCCGCGCCCGGGCCGGGGGCAATGTGAGCCAGCTGCACTACGCCCGCCGCGGCATCGTCACGCCCGAGATGGAGTACGTGGCGCTGCGGGAGAACGGCAAGCGCGAGTGGATGCGCGACTACCTGGGCGATGCCGAACGCGAAGCGCGCTTGCGGGGCGATGCGCTGGGGGCGGCGATTCCGGACGTCATCACACCCGAGTTCGTTCGCGACGAGATTGCACGCGGCCGCGCCGTCATTCCGGCCAACATCAACCACACCGAGCTGGAGCCGACCATCATCGGCCGCAACTTCCTCGTGAAGGTCAACGCCAACATCGGCAACTCGGCCGTCCCCTCCAGCATCGAGGAAGAGGTGGAAAAGCTGGTGTGGAGCATCCGCTGGGGTGCTGACACCGTGATGGACCTGTCCACCGGCCGCAACATCCACACCACGCGCGACTGGATCGTGCGCAACTCGCCCGTGCCCATCGGCACCGTGCCCATCTACCAGGCGCTCGAAAAGGTCGGCGGCG
>CAYSOD010000251.1:0-6127 GCA_964432385.1 uncultured Rubrivivax sp. | reverse complement strand
GCTGCTTGGCCAGATGGGCTACCGGGCGGATGTGGCGGCCAACGGGCTGGAGGCGCTGGAGTCGGTCAAACGCCAACCCTATGACGTGGTGCTGATGGATGTGCAGATGCCGGAGCTGGACGGTCTGGAGGCCACGCGGCGCATCCGCGCCGAGCGCACGCCGCATGGGCAGCCGCGGATCATCGCGATGACGGCCAATGCGATGCAGGGGGACCGTGAGGCGTGCATCGCCGCGGGTATGGACGACTATGTGACCAAGCCTATCCGGGTGGAGGCACTCATGCAGGCGCTTGAGCGTGTGCAACCCACGTCTAGGCCAGAACCGCGGATCTTGACTTCGCCGCAGGATGCGCCTGCTGCTGCAGACTCTCGCGCAAAACCCGGCGCTTCAACCACCTGACCCGCAGGCCACCGCCATGGACCAACCGCTGATTGACGACCAGACCTTTCAGGACCTGCAGGACACCGCGGGCGCGGACTTCGTGGGCGAACTTGTCGAGACCTTCGCCGAGGAAGCCCCAGCGCTCGTTGCCGAGTTGCGGTCATCGCTGTTGGGAGGTGCGGCTGACGGCTTCCGCCGCGCGGCTCACTCGCTCAAGAGCAATGGCCACACCTTCGGTGCCCTGCGGCTGGCCGAGCAGGCCCGCGTGCTGGAGCTCGGCGGGTTTCCTGCTGATGTTGCTGCTGTCGACGCGATTGCAGCAGAGCTCGAACTCGCGATCGCTGCCTTGAGAGAGCTGGCCCGTGGCTGACCGGGGCGCCCGGCTCTTGGTGGCCGACGACAACAAGGTCAACCGCCTGCTGCTGGCCCGCAACCTCGAGTTGCAAGGCCACCAGGTGACGCTTGCCGAGAACGGCCGCGTGGCTCTGGAGAAGCTGCGCCGGGAGACGTTTGACCTGGTGTTGCTGGACATGGAAATGCCCGAGATGACCGGCTTCGAGGTGCTGGAGCAATTGCAGGCCGACCCGGCCCTGCGCGACCTGCCAGTGGTGGTGACCAGCTCGCTGGAGGGTGAGGCACACGTGGTGCGCTGCCTGCAGCTGGGCGCTGAGGACGTGCTGAAGAAGCCGGTGAACCCGGTCATCCTGCGCGCGCGCATTGGCAGCAGCCTGGAGAAGAAGCGTCTGCGTGACCAGCAGAAAGCCTTGATCAGCCGCTTTACCGCCAGCGAGGTGGCGCAGGACCTTCAGGCCGAAGGTTTCTCCATTCGCGGTCAGCGTCTCGAGGTGACCGTGCTGTTTGTGGACATCCGCGGGTTCACCACGCTCACCGAGCAGCAGGCACCGGAAGACACCATCGAGCTGCTGAACACGTACTACACCTTGATGTTCGAGGCCATCACGTCTCAGGGTGGCGTGGTCAACCAGATCATCGGTGACGGCCTGATGGCCTTGTTCGGCGCCCCGCGTCCGTTGCCTGAGGCGGCGTTGTGTGCCGTGCGCTGCGCGCAGGACATGCTGGACATGATCGAGCTGCTGAACGCGGAGCGCGAGGCTGGCGGCCATCCAGCGCTGCGAATTGGCGTGGGCATTGCCACAGGACAGGCCATCGCAGGCTACACGGGCACCCAGCAGCGGGCCATCTACACCTGCATAGGCGACACGGTGAACGTTGCCTCCCGGCTGGAAGCCCATACCAAGGCGGCCCAGCGGGATGTGCTCATGGACGCCGCCACGCGCTTGGCGCTGGCTGGGGCCCTCGAAGTAGAGCCTTTGGGCGACGTGGTCCTCAAGGGCAAACTGAACTCCGTGGAGGTGTTTGGCCTGCCAGCCGCTGGTCGGTGAGGCCTCTGGATGGCGGTCATGTTTTCTAGTCTTTCTAAGGGCTCACTGCCCAGCCTGCCCGCTCCCCCGCACCTCCACCCACAGCAAGTACAGCCCGCTGGCCACCACCACCGCGGCGCCGGCGATCACCAGCGCATCGGGCACTTGGGCGAACACCAGCCAGCCCAGCAGCGTCATGTAGAGGATCTGCTGGTACAGGAAGGGGCCGAGGGTGGCCGCCGTGGCGTAGCGGTGCGCCTGCGCCACGAAGTAGTGGCCAAGGCCGCCGCACAGGCCCGCCAGCCCGATGATGGCCCAGGTGAAGGTGTCAGCAGGGTCCTTCCATTGCACCAGCCCGAAGGGCGCGATGACCACTGCCGCTCCAATGGCCGACATCAGTTGCAGCGAGGCGGGCGACTCCGTGGCGGCCAGGCGCCGCGTCAGGATGTTGAAGCTGGCGTACAGCACGGCGTTGCCTACGGCCAGCAGCAGCGCGGGGTGGAAGGCGCCTGTCCAAGGCCGCATGATGAGCATCACCCCACCCAGGCCGGCGGCAATGGCCAGCCAGCGCCGGGCGTCCAGACGCTCGCCCAGCCACCAGGCGCTGAGCAGGGCGATCAGCAAGGGCACCGAGAACTGGATGGCCCCCGTCTCTGCGAGCTGCAGGTACTGCAGCGCCCAGAAGTTCATCGCCGTCATCACGCCCAGCATTGCACCGCGCAGGGCCTGCAGCTTCACGTTGCGCACCCGCACCAGCTCTCGGCCGTACACCGGCGCCAGCAGCAGGGACGTGATGAGCACATGCGCCACGAAGCGCATCCACACCACCTGAAAGACCGGCAGGTCCTGCACCAACCACTTGGCGCTGGCATCCAGCACCGCGAACAGCAGGGTGGTCAGGCAGACCAGCGAGATGCCGATGCGTCGGTTGCGCGCGTTGTCGTCGTGGAGCATGCGGGGTTCTGAGCGCCCTCGGGGCGGGGCGGCCTCCCCTCCGCGCCGCTGGCGGTACCAGGAAACGTGGGGCGGAGCGGCGTTGTCCTGTGGCGGCCATTTTAGGCAGTCGACCCCCCGTGCTGGGGGGCGAGCAGGATGCGGCACTCAGCCCACAAGCTTGCCCAGCGAATCCAGGTACTTGACGAAGGCAATCCGCCCGGCCTGCGTCAGGCTGACCTCGGTCAGCGGCTTGCGGTCGCGGAAGGACTTGGTCACGGCCACATAGCCGGCCTCCTCCAACTTGCGAAGGTGCACGGAGAGGTTCCCGTCGGTGGCCTGCAGCCGCGTCTTGAGGGTGCTGAAGTCCGCCGAACCGGCGCCCACCAGGTAGGCCATGATGCCCAGGCGCATGCGCCCGTGGATCACGTCGTCGAGTTCGTTGACGTCGAAGTCGTTCACGGCCGGCTCAGCCCTTTGTTGCACGGGCCAGACGCATCATGTACAGGCCGGGCAGCACCCCGCACAGCACGAGGGCGCCCGCATAGGCCAGCCACGAGGCGCTCGTGCCCAGTGCCAGGGCCACGGCGAAAAGCGAGACCACGGTCAGCGCGCTGACGCCGTCCATCCATCGCCTGCCGGTGATGCGGGCGGTGATGCGCCAGGCCATGGCGTACACGGCCAGGACGAACAGGGCGATGGCGTTCAGCATGGCGTACTGGCCCGTGCGGGCAGCGGCGATGTACACCGCCACGAAGAACAGGAAGATACCCAGACCGGCCGCGCTCCAGGCCTCGCCCATGAGGCGGTTGGTGTCATTGGCGATGCGGCCTGCGTCACGCCGGCGCAAGACAAACAAGGTGATGGCGAAGCCGACCATGGCGCCCAGCATGGCGGGCCACATCTGTGCGGGCTTCAAGGGGATCCATCCCATGTCGGCCAGGCCGATCAGTAAGCTGGCCAGCGCGAACCAGCCGCCGCCCGTCACCAGGTAGGGGCCACTGGTCAGGGGCGCGTTCTTGCCGGCCTCGGCGAGCGTGCGCAGAAAGGCCAGGTCTTGGTGGGGTGAGGCGGCAGACGTTTGCATGGTGGTGCTCCTGTAGAAGTTTGACTCAGCGAAAGTACTTTAAAACATAAAGTACTCTTTGTGAAGCCCCTGCGAGTTGCTTGGTCTTTGCGCGCGGGCCGCTGGTCGTGGCCCTGCCGGTTCGCCTGACCGGCTTGCTGGACCGACAATGACACATCAGTCCTGCGGGGGCGCCGTCGCAGTGCCCGTGAAAGCCTGCAGAACCCCGTCTGTTCCCTTTCATCGCTCCGCGCTGCGTGGCGCGTACGGATCTTCTGCATGAACCAGCTCGACCAGCTCAAGCAATTCACCACCGTCGTGGCCGACACCGGCAACTTTCGCCAGCTCGCCCAGTTCACGCCGCGTGACGCCACCACTAACCCCTCGCTCATCCTGAAGGCGGTGCAGCAGCCCGAGTACGCGCCGCTGCTGGCTGACACGGTGGCGGCGCACCGCGCGCGCCCCGTGGAGGCCATCGTGGACGAGGTGCTGGTGCGCTTTGGCCTGGAGATCCTGAAGGTGGTGCCCGGCCGCGTCAGCACCGAGGTGGATGCGCGCCTGTCCTTCGACCGCGCCGCCACCGTGGCGAGGGCGCGCCGGATCATCGGCCTGTACGAGACCGCCGGCATCGCCCGCGAGCGGGTGCTGATCAAGATCGCTTCCACCTGGGAGGGCATCCAGGCCGCCGCCGAGCTGGAGCGCGACGGCATCCGCTGCAACCTCACGCTGCTGTTCGCCTTCTGCCAGGCCGTCGCCTGCGGTGCGGCGGGCGTGCAGCTGATCTCGCCCTTCGTGGGCCGCATCTACGACTGGCACAATAAGGCTGCTGGCGCGGCCTGGGACGAAGCCGCCCGCGCCGGGGCGAACGACCCTGGCGTGCAGTCGGTCAGCCGCATCTACGCGTACTACAAGAAGCACGGCATCGCCACCGAGGTGATGGGCGCGAGCTTTCGCAACGTGGGGCAGATCACCGCCCTGGCCGGCTGCGACCTGCTGACCATCAGCCCGGAGTTGCTGGCCACGCTGCAGGACAGCAACGCGCCCCTCACGCGGGCGTTGGACCCGCAGGCGGCACGCGACGCCGACATCCCGGCCTTGCACCTGGACGAGGCGGCCTTCCGCTGGGCCCTGAACGAGGACGCCATGGCCACCGAGAAGCTGGCCGAGGGCATCCGCGCCTTCGCCGTGGACGCGGCCAAGCTGGACCGCATGATCGAAGGGCTGAATGGCTGAAGTCCCCGCAGGCCCACCCTGTTCCAGCCTTCCGCCGCCACGCACCCTACCAGGCTCTCCAAGGCGCCAGCCCATGACCATGATGTCCCACCCCCGTTGCGACCGCACCGCTGCCTGGGCCGCGTTGCAAGGCCATTTCCAGGCCCATGGCCGTGGTTTGGACTTGCGCGAGGCCTTTGCGCGCGACCCCGAGCGCTTCCAGGCCTTGTCCTTCGAGGCGCCGGAGGTCTTTGCCGACCTGTCCAAGAACCTGCTGGATGCGGCCACGCTGCACTTCCTGCTCGACCTGGCGCGCGAGTGCAGCCTGGAGTCCCGGCGCGACGCGATGCTGGCCGGTGAACCGGTCAACCTCACCGAGGGCCGGGCGGTGCTGCACACCGCGCTGCGGGCGCCGCGTGGGGCCGGGCCCTTCAGCGACGAGGTGCATGCCACGCTGGATGCCATGCTCGCCTTTGCTGACGAGGTGCGGGCTACGGTGAAGGGTGGCCTCGGCGGCCCCGGTGACCCGGGTACGAAGGGTGTCATCACCGACGTCGTCAACATCGGCATCGGCGGCTCCGATCTCGGTCCGCGCATGGCCGTGGCCGCGCTGGACACCTTGGCGCAGGACGGCCCGCGCTTGCACTTCGTGAGCAATGTGGACGGGCATGACCTCACGGCGGTGCTGCGTGGCCTGGACGCCCGGCGCACGCTCTTCATCGTGGCCAGCAAGACCTTCACCACGCAGGAGACCATGGCCAACGCCCATGCGGCGCGCGACTGGTTCGACGCCCAGGGTGGAGGTGACCGCGCCGCACACTTCGTGGGTGTGACCACCAACCTGCAGGCCGCGGCTGCCTTCGGCATCACCCGCACCTTCGGGTTCTGGGACTGGGTGGGCGGGCGCTACTCGCTGTGGAGCGCCATCGGCCTGCCGCTGGCCATCGCTGTTGGCAGCGCGCAGTTCCGCGCCTTCCTGGACGGCGCCCATGCCATGGACCGGCACTTCGCCACCGCGCCGCTTGAGCGCAACCTGCCAGCGCTGCTGGGCTTGCTGGACCTTTGGTACCGCAACTTCCACGGCTTTGCCAGCCGCAGCCTGGCGCCCTATCACCAGGGCCTGCACCGCCTGCCGGCCTACCTGCAGCAACT